>JALVAU010000161.1 GCA_027011025.1 Campylobacteraceae bacterium
GCCATAAATTTACAATGTTTTTCTTACTCATCTCTTTATATTCTCTATCTATATATTTCTGATTTAAAAGATTATGCTCTTTTAATTTATCTTCTTGGAAATACTCTTCAAACAGTTTTTTTAAATCTGAACTAAACCATTCAAAGATAGGAATTCCAAAACCCATTTTTTTTCGATATATCATCTCTTTAGGGATATATCTCTCCAACACTTTTTTTAATAGATACTTACTATCCCCATTTTTGTACTTCATCTCAAATGGAACTTGTGCCATAAATTGAGCAATGGTATGGTCAAGAAGAGGCTCTCTTCCCTCAATAGATAGACTCATGGTTGCTCTGTCTACTTTGGTTAAAATATCATCAACCATGTACCGATGATAATCCCACAACATCATTCCTTGCATGGGTGCAATAGCTTCACCCACCTCAAATCCAGCATCATCAATATCTTTTTGAAAATCTAAAAGCTCCTCTACCTCATAACTTGTTAATGCTAAATAGATATCTTTCCAACTTTTACTATTTTTTAAAATTTTATGTATCAATTTATATTTAAACTTAGCATTACTACTTTTTGTCAATTTAGTTATATTGTCATCGCCAATTTTATCCATCATAAAATTAAGACTACCTCTAATGGCTTTTGGTAGTTTAAACAGCTTTTTACCAATATTATCAATTGTCCAATATCTACTATAGCCACAAAAGACCTCATCTCCTCCATCGGCACTTAAAACAACTTTTATACCTGAATCTTTTGCTACTTGAGAGACTAAAATGGTTGGAATTCCACTACTGTCTCCAAAAGGTTCATCGTAAATGTCAACAAATTTATCAAGTATCTCTTTTGCCCCTGAAGCGTCTAAATATTTTTCTGTATGGGTTGTACCAATATGTTTGGCTACCTCTTTGGCGTATACTGCTTCATTATAGGTATCCTCTTTAAAGCCTATGGTAAAGGTATGAATGTTTCCATAATGTTTTTGAAGGATTGACGCAACAATACTGCTGTCTACCCCACCACTTAAAAAAACACCCACAGGTACATCCGAGACCATTCTATATTTAAACGCTTTTATTAAAATATTCTCTAACTCATCAACAAGCTCTTTTTCATTTTTTTGAAACTTTGGCAGTTTAAAAAAGGGTAAAATAGACCAATACTCTTCTATCTCCAAAGAGTTTGTATTGGTATTAAAGGTCAAATAGTTTCCTGCTGGAACTTTATAACAATTTTCAAAAATAGACAAATTAGAAGAGATGTAGCCTACTTTAAAATATTCATAAACGGCATCTTGACTAATCTCTAACGCTTTTTTCTCTTTAAAAAAGCTAATAATTGGCTTTAATTCACTCGCAAAAACAAAATCAACACCATCAAAATAGTAATACAACGGTTTTACACCTACTCTGTCTCTAATAAGTGTTAACTCCAATGAGACCTTATCGAAAAAGGCGATGGCAAACATACCAACAAATTTATCTACGGCTTCTATTCCCCACTTATGATAGGCTTTTAAAATCACCTCACTGTCACTATCGGAAGTAAATTCATACCCATCATCAATTAACTCTTGTTGAACCTCTTTAAAGTTATAGACTTCTCCATTATAGACCATTGATAAATTATCATAATGCATTGGTTGATGTCCATGTGAACTTAAATCTAAGATAGAGAGTCGAACATGACCTAAAGAAAACGTTTCACTCTCAAACGTTCCTTTATCATCAGGACCTCTATGATGAATCGATTTCATCATAAGTTCTAATTGGCTACTATCTTGACCATTAAATCCTACTATTCCACACATTATACTACCCCTCTTTTATTATTTTATCTATAACGTTAAACCACTTTAGAGCAATCGTATCTATTGAAAGCCTCTTTGAAATCTCTTTTGCATTTTTTCCAAGTTCTTCTCTTATGTTTGGATTATTAATAAAATAATCCATCTCTTTGGCTAACTCTTCTATATTATTAGCCTCAACCAATATTCCATCTTCTCTATCTTGTATAATCTCTCTAGGAGCTGATGGACAATCAAAAGACAACACGGCACATCCATATCCCATCGCCTCACAAAGAACACCTGGAAAGCCTTCAGTTTTGGAAGATAAAACAAAAATAGATGCTTTTTTATAATAAACTTCTACCTCTTCAACCAATCCTAAAAGCTCAACTCTATCGGATAAGTCAAGTTTTGTAATTAAGTTTTCAAGTTTTTCTCTCTCTTGACCTTCTCCTCCTATAAGCAGTTTCCATTGTTGATTTTTTATCTTTGAGAATGCTTCTATTAATCGGTCAAACCCTTTTACAGGATTGAGTCTTCCCATCGCTAAGATGATATTCTCTTTTTTTATCTCTGGGTGCTTATGTTTTAAGATTAAAGGATTTTCAATTTTATATCTATTTTTAACAAAATGGTATCTATCTCTATCAGCATCGGTTAAAACAACAAGTCCATCAACAAAAGGATAGACAACTCTTCTAAGTTTTTTCCACATTGGCTTAATATCTAAAAAATCATAAGCACTTCTTTCTGAAACTATTATGGGTTTATTAGCTAATTTAGAAGCGATGGTTGCTAAAACATTCATCTCTGACATAAAACTAATAACAATATCTGGATTAATTAATAAAATCTCTTTTTTTAACTCTTTTATTAAGATAAAGATAGGTTTTACTCTATTTAAATGTACTACCTCTATACTC
>JALVAU010000162.1 GCA_027011025.1 Campylobacteraceae bacterium
TTATAATAGTTTAGTTTACCTAGAAGATATACTGACCAAAAATCATATCAAAGACAAGGAAGAATCAAGAAAATTAAGAGAAGTTTTAGATAGTCTTTAGAAATAAAATTGAATTTTAAAACAAAATTTTTATCTTTTTTCCGTGAGTTTTTTATCTATCACCATAAATCACTAGAATTTCGTGCAAAAGTTTTTGCTTCTATGATTGCCTCAAACAAGAAAGATGATAAAGTTGAGTATGAAATACTAGGGGAAATTGCAAAAGAGATATATAAAGACCCTTACAGAATTAGTGTTTTAGTAGAAACTACAAAAGAGTATGTAGAAAAAATTATAAATATCAAAAGTTTAAATATTGACTCGCTTATCAAAGAGATTGATAAAGAAATCCGCAAAAACCCAAGATATATAACAAAAATCAATATAAGGCATCTCAAAAAATTCCTTGTAAGCTCAGAAAATACAGACAAGGAGACATATCTTCTACAGCTTAGGATCATAGAATACTTTAAAAATGAACTTAGATACTATAATAGCAGGAAAGAAAAAAGAAAAAGACTAAGAAGGAGATAAGATGTTCACCTTAGAGCAAGAGAGTATGGAGTTACTTCTATTTGTGTATGGTCTATCTTTTTTCACACTTGGTGTTTCTGTACTTTTTTCACGACCAAAAGAGAGTGAGTATTTTTTTGCTAGTAAAATCTGGCTTCTTGGTGTGTTTGCCGTATCTCACGCATTTGAGGATTGGATAAGCCTTTTTGAATACCTACATCCAAATGCAAAATTTCCTTCTTTGGATTATGTGCAATCATTTTTACTCCTCATTTCATATATATTTCTATTTGAATTTTCTCGCTTTATCATCAGAAAGAGTTTTCTAAAATCAAACAAAAAACTCAAAAAACACCTTATTTATAAATTTTACAATGCATCTGCTATCTACTCATTTGCAACTTTTGGCTTGCTTTTCCTAATATTTTTACACCCTTCTGTTAATGGCATAAATGCTGCTATAAGATATACTTACGGATTTTGGGGAGCACTTATTTTAGGCATAGGACTCTACCACTATGGAGATTCCCTTAAAAAAAGTCAAAATATAAATAGATTAAAATTATATTTTAAGATTTCTGGTATAGCCTTTATACTTTACTCCTTATTTTCAGGAATTATAGTTGATCAAATATCTTATTTTCCCGGTAATATAATCAACACTAAAACTTTTACTGATACTTTTCATTTGCCTGTGCAGGCACTTCGTGGCTTCTGTGCACTTGTTATAGCAGTAGCATCCATTAAAGCATTGAGTATATTTAAATATGAGTTGATAGCCAAACTAAATGAATCATATGAAAATATAAAAAAATTTAGCTCCAATGCTTCACATCAAATCAAAACACCACTAACGGCCTTAAGGTTACAAATACATGTAGCACTCAAAAAAAATAAAAATATACAAGAATATAGAGATACTCTAAATTCTATAGATGATGAGATAGTATATCTTCAAGATATGGTTGGAAACCTACTTCTCTTAACAAGGATACAAAACATAAATATACGAGATACTTTTTCAATGGTAAATCTTGATGCTGTTTTGCTCAATACTTTTGAGGAGTATAGTGTGATAGCTAAGAACAAAGGAGTCTATTTAGATATTAAGAAGCTTGAGTATCTACAAATCAAAGCAGAACCTACATTGATAAAGATTTTGCTCTCAAATTTGTTAGACAATGCGATAAAATTTACCCCCAAAGGTAAAAAAATTACCATCTCCTTGGTTAAATCTGTTTTGATTATAGATGATGAGGGTATAGGAATACCAGAAGATAAACTACAAATGGTATTTGACGAATTTTACAGAGTAAATTCACCAGAAAAAGAACATGTAAAAGGCTATGGATTAGGTCTTTCCATGGTTAAAAAGATCACCCAAATTCATAAAATAAAGATAAAGATACTTAGCAAAACCGGCTTAGGAACCAAAGTAGTACTAAATTTCAAGAATCAATCCTAAAGCCATGTTTTCTTACTGTTGTGATTAGTTTTAGATCATAATCGTTGTCGATTTTATGTCTTAAATGGTGCATATAAACATTGATGATGTTGCTACTTATATCGCTGTCATTTTCCCATAGTTCATTAATAATTGTTTTAATCTTCACAATTTTACCTCTGTTTTTAACCAGTAACTCCAAGATACCATACTCTTTTGGAGTAAGATCTATATATTTGCCACCTCTTGAAACTTCTCTTTTATGAATATCTAGAGTGAGATCTGCGATTTGAATATGAGGATTGCTTTTGTAAGAGGCTCTTCTTATGAGAGCTTTTACTCTAGCCAATAACTCTTCAAAGTGAAATGGTTTTGGTATATAATCATCAGCTCCACTGTTTAATCCCAAAACTTTATCTTCTATAAAAACTTTGGCTGTTAGCATTATAATTGGGATTGTAGAGCCCGATTCTCTTATCTTTTTGCAGACTTCTATTCCGTCGATTCCCGGGAGCATCCAATCTAATACAAGAGCATCATAAGTGTTTGTTTTCAACAGTTTAAGTCCATCTTCGCCGCTATATGCCAAATTAACTACAAAATCTTCTTCTTCAAAACCCTCTTTAGTGTAATTTGCAATCTTTTTGTCATCTTCTATTATTAAAATATTCATGGGTGTATATTAACAAAATTTAATAAAAGAGAGCTAAAAT
>JALVAU010000163.1 GCA_027011025.1 Campylobacteraceae bacterium
TCATGCGGTAGCTGTTGATGATGATGAAACTATAAGAGCATTTTATGATTTGAGTAAATATGAGGGGATTATACCTGCACTTGAGAGTGCCCATGCCGTAGCATATGCCATGAAATTAGCAAAAGAGAAACCGTATGAATCGATCTTGGTAAATTTGAGCGGAAGAGGTGATAAAGATATAGACTTTGTGGAAGAGATGTATCCGCCAGAGAATTATCTATAATTTTTTATCAATATATAATATTTTATCGGGTAGAATATCCTTTTTAAACTTATCCTGAAAGTAATATATGAATTTAATAGAGAAATTAGAGAGTGGTGAAAGGCTAAACTACAAAGACGGTATAGCACTTTACGAGCTTGACCTTTTTACTTTAGGTAAATATGCAAATAAAAAGAGAAAAGCCTTGTATCAAAACAAGGCTTTTTTTAATATAAACAGACACATAAACCCCACAAATATCTGCAAAGATATCTGCAAATTTTGTGCATTTAGTGCAAACAGAAAAAATCCAAATCCCTATACGATGAGCCATGAAGAGATACTAAACACTCTTGATGAGTCTGTAAAACACGGTATAACAGAAGCACATATCGTCTCAGCTCACAACAAAGATGCAGGGCTTGAGTGGTATATGGGGATATTTAGGAAGATAAAAGAGAGATTTCCTGCTCTACATGTAAAGGCTTTGACAGCTGCTGAGATAAATTTCTTAGCAACTCAATATGATATGAGCTATGAACAAGTTGTAGAGATGATGATAGAAAACGGAGTTGACTCACTGCCCGGCGGCGGAGCCGAAATATTTGATGAAAAAGTAAGAGAATATATATGTAAAGGCAAAGTCAGCTCAAAGCAGTGGATGGAGATTCACGATATTTGGCACAAACATGGGAAAAAATCAAATGCAACTATGCTTTTTGGACATATAGAAAAAAGAGAGCACCGAATTGATCATATGATGAGATTAAGAGATCAACAAGATAAAAGTGGTGGATTTAATGCCTTTATTCCTCTTGTTTATCAAAGATCAAATAATTATCTACATGTAGAGGATTTTTTGAGCTCTGTTGAAATACTCAAGACTTATGCTATTAGCAGACTCCTTTTGGATAATATTCCTCACATAAAGGCATATTGGGCAACAAGTACGATAAATCTTGCGCTTGTCGCACAAGAGTTTGGTGCAGACGATTTAGATGGTACAATAGAAAAAGAGTCGATCCAATCAGCCGCAGGTGCAAAGAGTGCAGGTGGGTTGAGATTGCAAGAATTTTTAGATTTAATCCAAACAAGCAATTATGTACCAGTAGAGAGAGACAGTCTCTACAATGAATTAAAAGTATATGACAGTTAAATAAGAATTCTAGGTGCAAGCCTAAGCTTTGGTAGAGTGTAAATTTTTTAAGGAATTCACTTTCTTAAAAAGATGACAATAAGACAAGAGTTCTAACCGTAAGGTTTAGCTTCAGTAGAGCGTGAATTGTTCAGGAATTCACTTCCTGGGCAAGATGACAATAAAGTAAAAAAGGAGAGAAAGTGGGTTTTTTCAAACTTGAAGAACACGGGACAAATGTAAAGACGGAATTTACAGCAGGTTTTACAACATTTTTGACGATGATGTATATAGTTCCGGTGAATGCTATTATTATGAGCAAAACCGGTATGCCGATGGGGGCGCTTATCACAGCAACTGCTTTGATAACAATTTTTTCAACAGTATTAAATGGTATTTGGGCAAATACTCCGATTGCTATGAGTGTCGGTATGGGACTAAACGCCTATTTCACATTTGGTTTAGTACTTGGTATGAAGATTCCTTGGCAAAGTGCTTTGGGTATCGTCTTTATATCCGGTATATTGTTTTTAGTGTTATCATTTACAAAATTTAGAGTTTGGGTGATGCAGAGTGTTCCTTATGATCTCCGTCGTGCTATCAGTGCCGGTATCGGTGCTTTTATTGCATTTATCGGACTAAAGCAGATGGGTATAGTTGTTGATAATCCAGCAGTTTTGGTTGGTCTTGGAAACTTCAAAGATGTGCATCTTCTTGTTGGTATTATGGGATTAGTTTTTGTGATTGCTTTTTATGCTTGGAAATTAAAAGGTGCATTTATTTTAGCTATTTTAATTACTTCCATAATAGCTTGGGTTTCTGGTATTGCTCCTTATCCGACAGAATTCTTTTCACTTCCTGCTTCGATTTCACCAATCGCATTGCACTTAGATGTTATGGGAGCACTAAAACTCTCTTTATTGCCGGTAATTATCACATTTTTGATAACAGATATGTTTGACTCGTTAGGAACTCTAGCAGGTGTTGGTTTTCGTGCAGGTCTTTTTAAAGATGATAGTAAGGAACTTCAAAAAACACTAGAAGTTGATGCGGCTGCTACAGTAGGTGGCTCACTTCTTGGACTCTCAACAACAACAAGTTTTATAGAGAGTGCAAGTGGAGTTGAAGAGGGCGGAAGAACCGGACTTACAGCAGTTTTTACTGGTCTGTTTTTTATTCTTACACTCTTTATGATGCCTCTTTTCTCAGCAATTCCTGAAAATGCAATCTACCCTGTTTTGGTTATGGTTGGAGTATTGATGTTTACAGAACTTTCAAATATAAATTTTAAAGATCCAGCTATTGCCGTATCAACATTTTTGATTGTTATCATGA
>JALVAU010000164.1 GCA_027011025.1 Campylobacteraceae bacterium
TATTGTAGCATTATATAAATTATAAATATAGGAGTTTTAAATGAAAAAAGTAGCTTTATCTTTGGCGATTAGTTCAATTGCACTATTTGCAAGTAGCACAACAATAACTGCAACTATGGGTCTTATGAATCAAGGACTAACAGAAGTTCAATCCGGTTTTATGCATAACGACAGAGAAAGTGTACTAAAAGGTATAAAAATTATCCAAAATGCAAACTCAATTTTTAAAGATGTTGATGTAGCAACATTTATCCCAAACAACAGAAAAGTTCAAGTTACTAAAAACATAAACGCAAATCTAGATAAAAATTTAAAAACACTTAAAGAAGATGTAAAGGCTAGAAGATATGCTGATGCAACAAAATCTTATGCAAAAGTCATGAATAACTGCTTAGCTTGTCATACTATCATCAGAGGATGGTAACTCTTTAATTGAGGATTATAAAATATCCTCAATTAAATTTCACATCTCTTAACTTCATAATCTTTTAGCTTTTTTATGCCATTTTTCCCACAAACTCTGCACTCAGGGTTTTTGTGAAATTTTATCTTATCAAAATCCATACTCATCATATCGGCAATCAGAAGCTTGTCTGTTAAAAGTTCTCCATTGCCTGTTATGTATTTTACTGCCTCAGTCGCTTGGATACTCCCCAAAACTCCGGCAACCGTACCCAATACTCCGGCTTGTGAACAAGTAGGTACACTATCTTTTGGCGGAGGTGAATCAAATACACAAGCATAGCAGGCTGATTTATGAGGAACTATAGTCATGCTTTGAGCTATAAACCTCAAAATTCCACCATGCGAAAAAGCCTTATTTGCGAGTACACAAGCATCGTTTATCAAAAACTTTGTAGCAAAATTATCAGCTCCATCTATAATAAAATCATACTCTTTGACTATATTTAAAATATTTGAAGCATTCAGATACTCATCATAAGTGATAACATCGATACCCGGATTTATCGCCAACATCTTCTGTTTTGCCGATTTGGTTTTGGCTACACCTATGTCATTTGTTGTGTGAATAATCTGCCTTTGAAGATTACTCAAATCCACCTCATCACCATCAGCTATACCGATAGTACCGACTCCTGCAGCCGCTAGATACAAAGCTGCCGGACTCCCAAGTCCTCCAGCCCCTATAATCAAAACCTTAGAATTCAAGAGTTTTAACTGCCCCTCTATACCTATGTCTTTCAGTATGATATGTCTGGCATATCTTTCTATCTCTTCATCATTAAATTCTGTTTTTAACATTTTTAGTCCAATAATCTTTTCTTGTACCAATACCCATTAGGAACGGGAATCGGCATTATGATATTGTAACTTAGCTTCTTAAATCTGTCAAACTTATTGTATAATATCTCTTTTATTTAAAGGAAACAAATCAAATGAAATTTTTATATTCAAGCAACTCTCACTTCAATCTTGCAAACCTGATAACATTCTCAAATATAGCAGCCGGTCTTATAGCTACTTTCCTTATATCTCAAAATATCTTTTTATGGGCGGCAGTTTTTGCGTGGATAGGTGGTGTGTTTGATATCATGGATGGAAAAGTGGCTAGAAAATACAACCTATCAAGTGAGTTTGGTATACAATTAGACAGCTTTGCAGACTTTTTGAGCTTTGTTTTGGTACCTGTATTTTTCATCTTTCAAGCTATTTATCTGACAAATTTGAGTGGTTTTTGGCTTTTTATAGCTGGAGTTGTAAGTATCTGCTATGTGATTTCGGGACTTAGGCGATTGATAGAATTCAATATCAATGCAGATGCCGGAGAGGTAGAAAAATTTTTCGTAGGAGTCCCAACTCCACTTGGTGCTATACTCTTATGGATATTTTATCTACTAAATCTAGCAGGTCTCTTTTCTACAATATCAATCATAATTTTGATGATCATAACAGCTTGGAGCCTAAACTCAAAAATCAAAATACCTCACCCGTAAATTTCCCTTTTTTAATAGGTATAATGATATTTAAAAATGGAGTAATTTATGAAAATTGATTTGATAGACTGGGAAACACTTAGAAAAGATATTCCTGCTTGCGAAATGTTTACTTACTTGAATAATGCCGGACGGGGACCTGTATCAAGAAATGCATCTATCGAAGGGATGTCTTATTACAAAGAAGCGCTACAATACGGTAATACACACTGGGACAAGTGGTCAGAAAAAATCGTGAAAATTCGTGAAAATGTTGCAAAACTAATCGGTGCAAACTCATGTGAAATAGCATTTTTACCCAACTCATCACTTGGTATGAATTATATAGCAAAAATGCTTGATAATACCGGTGAAGTTCTTATGAGTAGTGGTGAATTTCCATCGTGTTCGCTACCTTGGATCCAGTGTGGCTATAAAGTGAATTTTATAGATCCTCATAAAAACGGCAAAATTTCAATAGATAAGTTTGCTTCAAGTATCACACCTTCGATTAAAATCATCGTCATAAGTCATGTTCAATTTACAACAGGATTTCGCCAAAACCTAGAGGAACTAGGAACTCTTTGTAAAAATTCCCGGATTCATTTAGTAGTGGATGCGAGTCAATCTGCCGGAGCATTTCCTATAAATGTACACTCTAGCAATATTGATTTTTTGGTATTTACAGGATACAAATGGATTAATGCGGGGTGTGGTATAGCCACTTTATTTA
>JALVAU010000165.1 GCA_027011025.1 Campylobacteraceae bacterium
CTATATACTTCCTCAGGTTTGGGCATGGAAAGCAAAAAGGGTTGAAAAGGTAGAAAAATACTGTGATGTTTTAGCTTCGGTTTTGCCATTTGAGAGCAGATTTTACAATCGTTCAACTTTTGTAGGTCATCCGTTGATTGACGAAATCAAAGAGTATAAGAAGGAGTATGAAGCCACCGGTATTGTATCGTATTTACCGGGAAGCAGAAAAAGTGAGATAAGAAAACTTATGCCAATTTTCAAAGAGTTGGTTAAAAAGATAGATAAAAAAGCCTTATTGGTGGTTCCGTCTTTTTTTGATGATAAACAGATAAAAGATATATATGGAGATACAAAAGAGTTTGAGATTGTAAGAGATGCTAGAAGTGCATTTTTAAAAAGTGAGTTTGCTTTTGTTTGTTCAGGTACTGCCACTCTTGAAGCAGCTCTCATAGGAACACCTTTTATCTTAGCTTATAAAGCAAAAAAGTTAGACTATATGATAGCTAAAAGATTTGTCAAGCTCAAACATGTTGGACTTGCAAATATACTGTTTGATTTCGCATCCTTGCCACCTCTACATGTAGAGCTTTTGCAAGATGAGGTCAATAGTGAAAATCTATATAGTGAGTATCAAAAGATAGATAAAAAGAGCTTTTTTAAGAACTCTTTGCATGTAAGAGAAATTTTACAAAAAGGCTCGTTAAACGATATGTTAGATATAATAACAAAAAAATAGATGGAGAGATTATGAATAAAGAGCCAATGACAGATTTTGGTTTTCAAAAATTAAGTAGAGAATTAAATGATTTGATAAAAGTGCAACGACCTGAAACCGTGATTGAGTTGGATATCGCAAGAAGTCATGGAGATTTGAAAGAGAATGCAGAATACCACGCTGCAAAAGAGAAACTAGCTTTCATAGAAAACAGAACAGGAGAGCTAAATGATTTGATGACAAGGGCTCAAGTTGTTGATCCTAGTTTGTATGATCACGATAGAGTAAGATTTGGCTCAACTGTGGTTTTAGAAGATATGGATAGTGAAGAGGAGCTGACTTATACGATAGTAGGTAGTACTGAGAGCAATCCTGATCGTGGACTTATCTCTTATCACTCACCTCTGGCAAGACAACTTTTAGGTAAAGAAGAGGGTGATGAAGTGGTGGCTAAGCTTCCATCAGGTGAAAAAGAGTATGAAGTATTAAGTGTGAGTTATGAGGAGATAAACTTTGAGTAGCAAAAAAATTCCAGTAGCCATAATTGGAGCAAGCGGATATACAGGGTTGGAGCTTTTAAAGCTGTTGATAGTCCACCCAATTTTTGAGATAGCATATATAGGAAACAGCGAAGGCGGGATAGAAGTTGAAGAGTTACATCCCTCGCTAAAGGGTGTTTTGAGTCAAGAAGTTTTAAAGAGTGATGCTTCTAAGATAGCAAAAGTTGCTGATTTGGCATTTTTAGCACTTCCTCACAAAACAGCTATGGGTTTTGCAAGTGAACTGTTAGAAAAAGGTGTAAAGGTTGTGGACTTGTCAGCTGATTACAGGCTTGAGTTGGATACTTATGAAAAACACTATTGTAAGCATATAGATAAAAAAAATCTTTCAAATGCAATTTATGGGCTACCTGAATTCTATAGGGACGAGATCAAAAACAGCTCTTTGGTTGCAAATCCGGGATGTTATCCTACCGCGGCACTTTTGAGTCTGCTTCCATTTTGTGATCTGATAGATGAAAATTATCCGATATTTATAGATGCAAAAAGTGGGGTTAGCGGGGCAGGTAAAAAGTGTACTCAAAAGACCCATTTTGTCTCAGTAGATGAAAATATTTTTGCTTACAATCCTCTTATGCACAGGCATGAACCAGAAATCAAAGAGAAGATGAAAAAGCAGAGCAACAGAGATTTTGATATAAACTTTGTACCTCACCTCTTACCTATAATCAGGGGTGAAATGGTAGATAGCTATATGCTTCTAAAAGATGAAAATATAGAGCCTTTGAAAGTCTTAAGAGAGTTTTATAAAGATGAAAAATTTATAAGGATATATGATAAGCCAGTAGATATGAAGACTCCAAGCGGCACAAATTTTTGTGATATTTTTGCCAAAGTTGTTGGTAAAAAACTCTATCTAAACTCTGCGATTGACAATATCTTAAGGGGCTCATCTTCACAAGCAGTAGTAAATGCAAATATTATGTTTGGTTTTTGTGAAGATTTAGGGATACCTACCATAGCTTATGTGCCTTAGAGTAAAAGAGGGTGCGCTTTTTATAAGTGATGCCCATGACAGCGATAAACGAGATGGGTTTTATCGCTTTCTCCTCAAAATAAAAGAAAAAGAGATAAATCCTACCCAACTTTTTCTCATGGGTGATATGTTTGACTTGCTAGTAGGTGAAGTAAAATATCTTGTAAAAACCCATGCAAAAGAGATAGAGTTGCTTGATGAGATTGCTAAAAATTTAGAAGTTTACTACTTTGAAGGAAATCATGATTTTGTATTAAAAAAAGTGTTCAAGAATGTTAAAGTTATAGATATAGGTATGCAACCTCTTTTGTTCGACATAGCAGACAAAAAGATACTTCTTTCACATGGAGATAAGTATGGGGGTGCCTTGCATGCTTTTTTTACCAAACTTATAAGAAGTGTTTTTCTATTG
This sequence comes from Campylobacteraceae bacterium, assembly GCA_027011025.1. GTDB lineage: Bacteria > Campylobacterota > Campylobacteria > Campylobacterales > Sulfurospirillaceae > JAADIZ01. Next base: position 2,646 of record JALVAU010000165.1, read on the forward strand.
AAAATTTTAAACTTAATA
>JALVAU010000166.1 GCA_027011025.1 Campylobacteraceae bacterium
TACTATTTCACAATATACTTTTATAAAGCAAAGAGCAGATGGATATAGAGTAAGCTATTTTCCATTTCCCTTTAAAAGATTCTTAAAAACATACAGCAACAAAAGAAAAGCACTTATTTTAGCAATTTCAAGACAGGAGAGCAATTTTATTCCTGCATCTGTCTCTACCTCTTATGCTCTTGGAATGATGCAGATAATGCCTTTTTTAGCCCGCGCCATAGCCAAAGATATAAAACTAAAAAATTTTGATATAGATGAGATGTTTAATCCAAAAATAGCTTATAAATTTGCAAATATACAGTTAAACTATTTAGCAAAAACACTAGGTCATCCTCTTTTTATAGCCTATGGATACAATGGAGGAGCAGGATATACCAAAAGAGCGATAAAATCTGGAAATCTTTTTAAAAAAAGGGGTGAGTACGAGCCATATCTTGATATAGAACTACTCTCTTCTAGTCAGACTCGAGAATACGGTAAAAAAGTACTTGCAAACTATATAATATATATGCAACTTTTTGGAGAAGAAATCTCTCTAAAAAAAGAAATCTTAGATATTTATAAATTTTATGATAAGATAGGCAAAAATAGATAGAAAAAAAGGGGGCGTAAAGATGAAAGATGGATCTTTGGGTATAACTGTTAGTAGATACATTATGGATTTACAACATATGTTTCCTGAGGCAAAGGGAGATTTGACCGGTCTGTTAAATGAGTTGATAGTTGCTGCAAAAACTATAAATGCAGAAGTGAATAAAGCAGGTTTAGCAGATATTTTAGGACAATCTGGCAAGAAAAATGTACAAGGCGAAGAGGTTCAAAACCTAGATGAACTTACAAACAATACCGTTAAAAAAAGAATGGAAAGTTGTGGCTATGTATGTGCTATGGTTTCTGAAGAAGAAGAGAAGATAATCCCTGTAAAAGAGGGATATAGTGGAAAATATACCTTGGCCTTTGATCCACTAGACGGCTCTTCAAATATTGATGTCAATGTTAGTATAGGTACAATTTTTTCTATTCACAGGCGCATAACTTCAAGCTCTGAAGCATCCTCTTATGATGTTCCCGGAACTGCTGACGATTTTCTACAAAAAGGCAGTAAGCAAGTTGCAGCAGGTTACATATTGTATGGCTCAAGCACTATGATGGTTTTCACTACAGGACATGGAGTAAACGGCTTCACACTTGATCCAAGTGTTGGTGAGTTTTATCTCTCTCACAAAGATATTAAAATCCCTAAACAGTGTAAATATCTAAGCGTAAATGAGGGAAATTATAGATATTGGGATGAAAATATGCAAAAGTATATAGAGCATATAAAAAATAGTGAGATATCCTCAAGATACATCGGTTCTTTGGTCGCAGATTTTCATAGAAACCTTATAAGCGGTGGAATCTTTCTATATCCTAAAGACAAAAAAGATCCAAACAAGAAGAGTGGAAAATTAAGACTTCTATATGAAGCAGCGCCATTAGCATTTCTTGCTGAGCAGGCGGGAGGAGCAGCGATGAATGATGAGGGCAAAAATATTTTAGATATCGAACCTACTAGCATACATCAAAGAACACCTCTTATCATTGGAAACAAAGAGACTGTATTAGAAGCAGTAGATTTTCTAAAAAAACACAAGAGCTAATAGTTTTTTTCAAATTTTAGCGTAGTTTTTTTGTATGAATCTACTTGCAAAGTAAATTTTAGAATATTTTTATTGATTCTTGGAGTTTGTACCAAAAAATACTGACTCCAAGGATTTGATGCTGGAATAATCTTTAAAATCTGGCTATTTGATTTTAATTTTCTTATATTAACAAGATGTGTACTGTCTGCAATATCAATTTTGAGATCCTTTGGGCTTAGATTTTTCTCTATCTCTTTACCGTCAAAACTGACAAAATGAAAACCCACTACAAATTGTTCCTGATCCTTATTTACTATTTTTTGATTTTTAAAAGAGTCTAAGTATGTGACTGTAATAAAAATTCTTGTTTTACCATTTTTAACAATTTGCGTCTTTTTTGTATTTGCCACACTCTGTTCGGTAACTTTTTTACTACCGACATAAAGGCTATCATGTTTGTATGAACATGCACTAAGCAGCAAAACAGACACTAAAAAAATATACTTCACAACACAACTCCAAAAGATTTAGGTGATTATAAACTTTTTTTCCAAATAAACTCATTAAAAGATAAACATATTTTAGATATAATCTTCCAAAAATATTGGATGGTTATAAAATTATGAAAAATTTAGCAGTTGCCTTTAGTGGACCTTCAAATAGTGGAAAAACTTCTTTGATAGTAAAAATATCAAATCTACTGAGAAAAACACACGAAATAGCTATAGTAAAACATGACCCAGGAGACAAAGCAACATTTGATCAAAATGGAAAAGATAGTTGGAAATTTGCACAAACAGGTGCAGAAGTTTTAGTAGCAAGCCCCACAAGAACTACTCTCTTCTCACAAAAAAGAAAAGATTTAGATGAGATTATCAGACTTTTTAATGAGTTTGATCTCATGATAGTTGAAGGATTAAAAACACTTCCTCTTCCAAGAGTTTCGATATTTAGAAATGAGATAGATGAGAGTTATTTTGATTATTCAAATGCTATAGCAATTGACAATAGTATCGATTTAAATGATTATAATA
>JALVAU010000167.1 GCA_027011025.1 Campylobacteraceae bacterium
ACATTTGTGTCTATATTTTGGTTCGCATTTGAGTGCAAATATGGAATTTATCCTTCCAAGAGATTTTTTTGCATTGTGATATGCATATTGGATGTTCAAAATATCCTGGATAGGTGTCATCATCACCCAAAGGTATCCAAAAATTCCAAACATCAATCCTATAGTCAAATCAGAATAAGCAACTACCAATATACTAGCTGCTCTAAAGATTTCAAAACCGGATAGAAAAACCAAAAAAGAGAGTCTGCTTGCCGCATCACTCTTATAGGTGAACTCTATAGATCTGTCTTTTATCTCTTTTGCACTTCTTATAACTCTTGAAAAGAAATTTTTATCCTGATTTGCTGCTCTGATTTGGGAGAAAAGTTCCAAAGTCTCATTTAAAGAGTCTTGAAAAACCTCAAAAGCCTTGTTTTGATTTCTCTTCAAAACAGAAACTCTTTTGGCTATTTTAGTTGTTAAAACCACCACAAATGGGTTTAAAATCAATATAAAAAGTGCTAGCTGCCAATGAATCATCAAAAGAACGATACCTACTCCTATGATGGTTAATATAGATATGATAAGACGACTGACAAATGTTCCCAAAAAATTCTCTATAGTATCCACATCTACAACCATCAAAGAAGCAGTTTTGCCAGAACCAAAAAACTCCAGCTCATTTATGGCAACTTTACTCAAATGATTTAACAAATCTTCTCTGAGTTTAAAAGAGATATTTTTTGAAACTATTGTGAAAAGTTTGGTTTGGTAGTAGTTAAATACAAAATATACTGCTCGCAATATGATAACCAAGACAAGCATAATACCTACATAAACATAAGCTTTTGAAGGATGTCCGAAAAAAGAATCTATCGTATTTGTGATAATACCCGGTTTCTTGAGTAAAACTTCATCCACAAGCACAGGCATAACAAGTGGAGCAGGAGTACTGACTACAACGGCAAGCAGAGCCAATATATTTGCAAATATCAGCTCTTTTTTGTATTTTTTAGCCTCAGTGAAAAATCTATTGAAGCTATACATGTATTTTTTTATCCTCTACATGTAGAGCTATCTAGCGAAGTCTATAGAGCGAACTTCTCTTATGACATTAACTTTGATTTCACCCGGATATTGTACTTTTTCCTCTATCTCTTTTGCTATCTCTTTCGCTAAAAGCACGGCTTCATCATCATTTACTAGTTTGGCATTTGCTATGACTCTGACTTCTCGTCCTGCATTTATAGCATAAGCCTGCTTGATACCGTCTTTGTCGGTTGCTATCTCTTCAATACTTTTGACTCTCTTCAAGAATGCCTCAAGAACCTCTCTTCTAGCTCCCGGTCTTGCAGCTGATAGCGTATCTGCTGCACAAACTGCCGCTGATTCTACACTTGTCGGCTCTTCGTGTCCGTGGTGGGCATAGATGGCATTTATAACCGCATCTTTTTCTTTATATCTTTTACAAATATCCGCACCCAAATCAACATGACTTCCAGGAAAATCATGAGTTAGAGCTTTTCCGATATCATGAAGTATTCCCGCTCGTCTAGCGAGCATCTCATCACCGCCACACTCTGCTGCTATAATACCTGCAAGATGAGCAACTTCTAGTGAATGACCAAGCGCATTTTGTCCATAACTTGCACGAAACTTCAATCTTCCTATAAGTTTTACGATTTCGGGATGAACTTTTGTAAGACCCAAGTCCATAAGGATATTTTGTCCCTCTTCGATCAAGCCCTTATCAAATTCCTCTTTTACTTTTTCGTATATTGCCTCTATCCTTGCAGGCTGAATTCTTCCGTCTTCAACAAGGAGTTCTATTACCTTTGTAGCTACCGCTCTTCTGTAGAGATTGAAACTACTTAAAATGATAGCATTTGGTGTGTCATCTATGATGATATCAACTCCTAGTAACATTTCGAGAGCTTTTATATTTCTGCCCTCTTTTCCTATGATTCTGCCTTTCAATTCATCATTTTTGATATTTACTACATTGATGAGTCTCTCAGCTGCAAAGTCTCCGGCAAATCTGCTTGTAGCCTGGGCTAATATATAGTTTACTCTTCTTCTGACATCTTGTTTAGCTTCTTCTTCGTATTTTCTTACGATATGAGCTATTTCAGAGCGAGACTGCTCTTCTACTTTTTTCAGTACCAACTCTTTTGCCTCTAGCTGAGTAAGTCCAGCTGATTTTTCAAGTACATTTAGTGCTTCTTGAACCTTTATGGTATATTCTTCTTTTAGTTTTGTTCCTTCGGCATATAGCTCTTTTGCCTCTTTTTGGATATTTCCCAATTCACTTTTTTCTTTATTTATCTTCTTGAGCTCTTCTTTGTAGTGTTCTTCTTTTTTCTCAAGCTCAAGCATCTTTTCAGAGTGCTCCTTTTTGCAAGATATGACTTTATCTTCATATTGCTCTCTTGCAGCTAGTTCAGCCTCTTTTACTTTTATATTGCTGTTTTTGAGCACAAGTTCAGCTTCATGCTCTATCGCTTTTGCTTTTGCCTTTGCTTGCTCTACATGCACCTCATAATTTGCCGCATCCATTTTTTTTGCAACAAAAAACCCTATTCCAGCGCCTACTATGGCACTAATACCAACTACGGTTGATTCTACTATCATCTTTTTCCTCGTCTTATTATTTTATAAGGGGTTATATATATAT
>JALVAU010000168.1 GCA_027011025.1 Campylobacteraceae bacterium
GAGGTAGAAGATGAGAAGATTGATGATAAACAAGATAGTGCTTCTGCTCTCAACTTTTGCAGCGATTATAGGCTTGGTTTTTTTAGCTTGGATTTTAATAACACTCTTCTTAAAAGGAGTTGATGCGATAAATTGGACACTTTTTACAAAAGATTTGATAGATGGTGGACTTAGAAACTTGATATTTGGTCAGTTTGTGATGGCTCTTGTAGCTACGGCTATAGGAGTTCCTCTAGGTATGCTAGCAGGTATATATCTAAGAGAGTATGGTAGGGGAGTCTATGTAAATATCATAAGGGATTTGAATGACATCATGATGAGTGCACCCTCTATTGTCATCGGCTCTTTTGTTTTTGTCGTTGTTGTTGTGCCAAGCGGAGGCATAAACGGCTGGGCAGGCTCAATCGCACTTGCTATCATGCTTATACCCATCGTTGTTAGCACGACTGACAATATGCTCTCGCTAGTTCCAATCGAGCTAAGAGAAGCTGGAATCGCACTTGGTGGAAGTAAACACAAGGTGGTGCTTGATATTGTATTGAAATCCGCAAAAGTTGGTTTGATGACGGGTATTTTACTGGCATTTGCAAGAATTATAGGTGAGACTGCACCGCTTCTTTTTACTTCAGGGACAAATAGCTTTTGGACGACAAATTTGAACAATGCTTTTCCGTCTTTGAGCGTGAGTATATATGATTTGGCAAACTTTCCTACGGATAAAGCGAGAAATTTGGCATGGGCAGCATCGTTTATATTGACGATAACGGTTTTAATCATAAACTTAGTTGGAAGATTTATTATTACAAGAGAAAAAGGATAAGAGATGGCAAAAGAGTTGATAATGGATATAAAAGATTTTTCTTTCAAGTATGCAAAAGCACCAAAACCCTCCTTGATGAATATAAATCTACCTATATATAAAAACAAAATAACAGCGATGATTGGACCTAGTGGATGTGGTAAATCTACACTTTTAAGATCGATGAACAGGATACACGATCTCTATCCAAACAATGAATACGCAGGAGAGATAAATCTTTTAAATACCCAAAAAAATGAGTTTGAAAATATACTTAATATAAAAAAAGAGAATGAGTTTATAAAGCTTCGACAAAGAGTGGGTATGATTTTTCAAAAACCAACACCATTTCCCATGAGTATATATGACAATGTGGCCTATGGTTTGAGATTGTCGGGTTTGAGAGATAAAAATATATTGGATGAGAAAGTTGAAAAAGCACTAAAGGGTGCTGCTATCTGGGATGAAACCAAAGATAGACTCAAAGAGAGTGCTATGGGCATGAGTGGTGGACAGCAACAAAGACTCTGTATAGCAAGAGCAGTTGCACTTAAGCCTGAAGTGATACTTTTTGATGAGCCTACAAGTGCACTTGATCCGATATCTACCAAAGCTATAGAGGAGTTGATAAGTGAACTAAAAGAGTTTGTCTCTATCGTCATAGTTACACACAATATGCAACAAGCGAGTCGTTTGAGTGATTTTACGGCTTTTATGTATATTGGAGAGTTGATAGAGTATAATAAAACCGATAAAATTTTTCTAAATCCAAAAGAGAAACTAACAGAAGACTACATAACAGGGAGATTTGGATAATGTTAAAAAATTATAAAGAGATACTAGATAAATCAAGAAAGAGAGTTTTGGATTTTGCAACTAAGATTTTAGAAGCTTGTGATTTGACTGTGCTTGCTTTTGAAAATTCGGACATACAAATGGCAAATGATGCTAGAGCTATGCTTAAAAATGCTCACTCAATTAATAGCAAAATAGATAATGAAATCATAAAAACTTTAGCACTGTTTTCACCCGAAGCAAGGGATCTTAGAGTGGTAATCGCCCACTTAAAGATCGCTAGTGAATTGACAAGAATCAGTGACTATATAAGAAGTTGTGCAAAAAATATAAAGATGCAAATAAGTGGTGAATTTGATCTTAGTAGCTTGAAAAACGATACTTTTGCATACATGTCAAGTACAAAAAAATCACTCTCTTTAGCGATAGAATCGATAAAAGCAAACTCTGAGACAAAACTAGAAGAGTTATATAGAACTGTAAATGTTGAAGAGTCAAAATGCGATGATATACATTCGATTTTAGAGCATAATGCTATGGAGCAGATCTGCATGAGTCCTGAGATGGCAAAAGATTTTGTGATTTTTCTAAAAAGTATGAGAAAACTAGAGAGGATAAGTGATAGAAGTTTAAACATAGTAAAACTCTCCTTTTATGCACAAAAAGGTGGAAAATTAAAGCTGTAAGGTCGGTATTGTGGGTGCATTGATAGTTATCATAGAAGACGAAGAGGATTTGCTCGAACTTTTGGAGTATCAACTCTCTAAAGAGGGTTATGAGGTGGTTGGATTTTTGTCTGCAAAAAAGGTTGAAGATTTTTTAGAACAAGAAGAACCTGATTTGCTTATCGTAGATAGAAATTTACCAGGCATCGAGGGGAGTGAATTTGTAGGCGATATAAGACAAAAGGGTTATGATGCTCCGGTTATATTTGTAAGTGCAAAAAATAGCGACAAAGATATAGAAGAGGGTTTTTTAAGAGGCGGAGATGATTATATAACAAAACCTTACAATTTTAGTGAGCTTCTGCTTAGAATAAAAGCCATATTGAGA
>JALVAU010000169.1 GCA_027011025.1 Campylobacteraceae bacterium
TCCTTCTTTGTTGTAAATTGCATAATTTTTTCTATCACCTTTTGAAATTCTAGCTAGGATTTTTTCCAATAATTCTTGATCTTGTTTACTGCTACTATATTTAAAATACTCTTTTAGCTCTCCTATTTTAAAAATTATTCCTTTTTCAATAGCATCATTCAATCCATGAGAAAGATCTAATTGATCTAAAAATGGGTATCCTTCAAAGATTGAATAATATTCTATACACTCTTGAATATCAAGATAGGGAAATTTCTTATAAAAATTCTGAAAACCAGTTATCAATTAAAATTTTTTCCAAAATGTTTTGCTAAGAAGTATAAATACAGTATAGCACTCAAGTCTCCCTATAATCATAGCAACAGATAGTAGAAGCTTATCATACCAGGAAAAAAATGTATAATTTTCAGCAGGCCCTACCAGAGAGAATCCCGGGCCGACATTTCCAACAGTTGTCATGGCAGTACTTATGGCTGTCATCTCATCATAGCCTCTTGCATAGAGATAAATCATAACAAAGAATATAGTCAAAATAAAAAGAGAGAAAAAGCCAAAAATTGAACTGATAATACTGTTTTTTATGGGTTTTTCATCTATAAATATAGATATTATAGAGTCTGGTTTAAGCGACCTTCTTATCTCTAGGGAAATATTTTTAAAATAGATTATATATCTTATCACTTTTGCACCACCAGCGGTTGAACCTGCATTTCCACCAATTATCATAGCAATTAGTATAATTGCAATGGAAAAATGACTCCAAGTTGAGTAATCTAAAGAGGCAAAGCCTGTTGTTGTCATGATGGAGACAATTGTAAATGTTGAGTGCATTATATTTGTATAGAAATTTGTAAAATCACTCATATTTGAAAAAGTTAAAATAGCAGATAATAGTGCCAACAAAACAAGATACCACTTGATCTCTTCAAGATTGTAGCTTCTTAGATCACCACTTAAAAATCTAATATGTGCCAAAAAGTTTATACCGGAAATAACCATAAAAAATATAGTTGTCCACATAATGCCACTATTGCTTGCAAAAAAACCAAGTGAGCTGTTTTTGGTTGAAAAACCTCCTGTGGAGACTGTTGCAAAAGCATGATTTACGGCATCAAACCAATTCATACCAAAAAATTTTAGACAAAGTATATTTGCTATTGTAAATAGAAGATATACACCCCATAGTTTGTTTGCTGTATCTTTGATGCGAGGAGTTATCTTATCGGTGGAGATTCCTGTTGATTCTGCCTTAAAGAGACTCAAAGAACCACTTGGATTTATAAGAGGAAACAATCCAACACCAAGTACAATAATACCCATACCTCCTATCCAGTGCATAAGACTTCTATGCAAGAGTATATTTCTAGGCAAATCTTCTATATCACTATATACTGTTGCACCGGTTGTGGTAAAACCGCTTATAGCTTCAAAAAATGCACTAGAAAAATCAATACCGGTTTGTAAATACAGAGGAAGTGCTCCCCCAATACCAAGGAGTATCCATACAAAATTTACAGAAACTATACTCTCCTTGATGCCAAAGGACATCTTATAGTTTTTTAATGCAAAAAATATAACTATATTTAGGATTAATAAAGAAGATATGGTGTAAAGTGAACTGTTTATATTTTCATGATAGTAAAAACCCAGTCCAGCCGGTACTAAAAAAAGAAAAAAAACAATAATACCAACAGCAGAAGTAAATTTTAATATACTTTTTATATTTATCATTATTGTTTATTAGCTTTGATGAAGCCAATTTGAGGCAGCATCAGAGTCTTCTTTTTTACTTATAACTACTATAGCATCACCTTCTTGAAAACTCTCTATAGTTTCATATGATAGTATATTGCCATCTCTTTGTATGAAAAAACTACCAATATTTTTAAGTTTTGCAGATAAAGAGAAGAACTTTCCTATCAAATCTGATGAGGCAAATACTTTTCTCATCATTAATACCCCTTCGCCACCACAAAATTGTCTTTTGATAACAATTTTTGAAGACTCTATCTTTTCGAGTATAGAATAGTAGGCATTTATTTTTTCACCTCTAACAACTTCAAGATTTAAGTTCCTCATCAGCTTAGAGTATGCTATATCGTTATTTATGGATATAACTTTGCTTATACCATAATATTGTGCTTCCATACATTTAGTTATATTGTACTCGTCGTTTCTTGAAGCTACTATGAAAAGATCAGGCTTTATGTTGTCATTTTCTATCATATGATCAGAGTCATAAGTGCTTTTGATTACGGTAACTTTATCTTTTAATACAAGATTTGCTTTTTCACATCTTTGAAGATCTTTATCAACAATTTGTATGTTTAGGTCCTTTTTGATTAAAACTTTTGCTATCTCTAAACCTAAAGAATCTGCCCCAAAGATTACACAATTTCTTATATCATACCTTTCATCATCTTCCGGATATATGCTGTATTGTAGTTCTTTGATAGCCTTTGGATAGGCGTAAAAATATGCTAAATCATTAGGGTTAAGCATATCGGCACTTGTTGGTATGTAGAATTCTCCGTTTCTTTCTATTCCTGCGGCTACTATTTTATTGTTCAATTCATGCGTAAGAGAGGAGATGATTGTTGCCTCAAAATTATTTGGTACTTTTATAGAGATAAGCAG
>JALVAU010000170.1 GCA_027011025.1 Campylobacteraceae bacterium
TAGAGAGTTATAGGTTGATCATTGATTATAACAGATATAGCATTGACTAAGCCTCCATAAGAAAAAGTAGTCATAAGCATAATAGTCATTGATATTTTTAATAAAATTTTCATAGAAATTTTCACTAATTGTCCTTTGTTAAGTAATGTTAAGTAAAAAGCTTATATAATTTTTACAAAATAGCCAAGAATGATAACATTTTTTTCAATAAATTCAATTGAAATGCACTAATTGACTTTATATAAAATCTATTTTATCGTATATTCGTAACTTTTTTATACAATTTAATTTTTAGCGAGGTTTTTTATGGTTGTAACGAGATTTGCTCCGAGTCCGACAGGATATCTTCATATAGGCGGGTTAAGAACCGCGCTTTATAGCTATCTTTGGTCTAAAAAAAATAGTGGAAAATTTTTGTTACGCATAGAAGATACTGACTTAAAAAGAAATTCACAAGAGGCTGCTATTGCTATAGAAAATGCATTTTCTTGGACAAACCTCTCTCATGATGGAGAAATCATATATCAATCTACAAGATTTGATATATATAGATCTTATGTACAGCAACTTTTAGATGAGGGAAAAGCTTACAGATGCTACATGAGTAGGGAAGAGCTAGATGAGCTTCGTTCTACTCAAACAGCCAGCAAAATACGACCACACTATGATGGTAGATATAGGGATTTTGAGGGTGAGCCGCCAAGTGGAGTAGAGCCGGTTATCAGGATAAAAGCTCCTCAAAAAGGGGAGATATCTTTTGTTGATGGCATCAAAGGTGAGGTGCATTTTAATGTAGAAGATATGCTGGATGATTTTATCATCGCAAGAAGTGACGGAACCCCTACCTACAATTTTGTAGTTACTATAGATGATGCCTTGATGAATATAACCGATGTTATAAGGGGGGATGATCATCTCTCAAATACTCCAAAACAAATAGTCATATATAATGCTCTTGACTTTAAAATTCCCAAGTTTTATCATGTGCCTATGATTTTAAACAATCAAGGCAAAAAACTATCAAAAAGAGATGGTGCTCTTGATGTGATGGAGTATAAAAACGAGGGGTATTTGCCTGAAGCTCTGCTGAACTTTTTGGTTCGTCTTGGATGGAGTCATGGTGACCAAGAGATATTTAGTTTAGAAGAGATGATTGAACTTTTTAATCCCACAGATATAAATAAATCAGCCTCTGCTTACAATGAAGAAAAACTTATATGGATAAACTCCCAATACATAAAAAAATTGCCGAGCGAAAGACTTGTAGAGGAGTTAGAGTTCTTTGGAGTATCTATAAAAGATTATCCAAAAAAAGAGGAGTTGATAGAGATTTTAAGAGATAGAGCAAAAACGATAAAAGAGTTGGCTGTGATGGTAAAAAATATAGTGAATGAGCCAACAAGTTATGATGAAAAAGCATGTAAAAAGTTCATAAAAGGTGATGCTTTGAAAAATCTTGAAGCATTTAAGCAGACTCTAGTGGCACATGGGGAGTGTAAAAGTGCCTCAGAGTTTGAGATATTGGCAAAAAAATTCTTGGAAGTTAAGGGATTAAAATTAAAAGACTTGGCTCAACCGATAAGAATAGCTATGGTGGGGAGTGCGGTTAGTCCATCTGTATTTGAAGTTTTAAATATAGTTGGATACAACAATGTTATAAAAAGAATTGAAAAATTATTAAAAGGAGAAGAAGATGAGTAAAGAGACATTTAAACAAGAATCATTGGATTATCATGTAGGCGGTAAAATCGGTATAGATTTAAAAACACCATGTTCAACAGCAGCCCAACTATCAATGGCGTATACTCCTGGCGTTGCCTTTCCTTGTTTGGAAATAGCCGAAAATGAAGAACTAGCTTATAAATATACAAACAAAGCAAATTTAGTGGGTGTTATTAGTGATTGTACAGCAGTTTTGGGTCTTGGAGACTTGGGTGCAGTTGGTGGAAAACCGGTCATGGAAGGAAAATCGGTTTTATTTAAAAAATTTGCCGATGTAGATGCTTTTGATATAGAGTTAGGTGAAAAAGATACGCAAAAAATTATAGACATCTGTATAGCTCTTGCTCCAACTTTTGGTGGAATTAACCTAGAAGATATAAAAGCACCAAAATGTTTTGAGATAGAGCAAAAAGTTCAAGCTGCAGTTGATATTCCTGTCATGCATGATGACCAGCATGGAACCGCAATGATAACAAGTGCTGGTATCATCAATGCTCTTGAAATCAGTGGTAAAAAGATAGAAGATATGAAGATAGTAGTTAGCGGTGCAGGAGCAGCAGGAATAGCCTGTGCAAATATGTATAAGCTTCTTGGTGCAAGTCATATCGTCATGATTGACTCAAAAGGTGTAATTCATAGCGGAAGAGATGATTTAAATGAATACAAACAAGCCTTTGCACTCGAAACAGACGAAAGAACACTAGAAGATGCTATGAAGGGTGCTGATATGTTCTTGGGGCTTTCTGCTCCTGGAATCGTATCTCAAGAGATGGTTTTGAGTATGAATTCCCACCCAATCATATTTGCTCTTGCAAATCCTACTCCGGAAATCCTACCTGAAGAAGTAAAAGCTGTTAGAGATGATGTTATGATGGGAACAGGAAGAAGTGACTATCCAAATCAAGTAAACAATGTTCTAGGATTTCCATTTATCTTTAGAGGTGCACTTGATGTAAGGGCGACAAAAGTAACAGAGGGTATGAAAATGGCAGCTGCAAAGGCTTTGGCTGCTTTAGCTAAAGAGGATGTTCCTCAAGAAGTAAAAGATGCATACAATGGAAAAGATTTGAAATTTGGATTAGAGTATATAATTCCGACACCATTTGACAAGAGAGTTCTTGTGTGGGTAGCACCAGCTGTTGCACAAGCCGCAGTTGATGATGGTGTAGCTAGAGTTAAAGATTTTGATATTGAAGCATACAAAAAAGAGTTGGCTGCAAAAATAGGCCTATAAAAGTTCAAAATACAGCTAAGGGGGATATTGGTGTTAAACACCAATATCCCCCTTTTTTTAAGGAAAAAATATGGATAATATAACAGTTATACACCACCCGCTTATCGAGCATAAGCTCTCGATTTTAAGGGATGAAAAAACAGATCCTTTTCATTTTAGGCTACTTGTGGATGAGATCTCATATCTGATGCTTTTTGAAGCCACAAGAGATCTTCCCCTTAAAGATGTGTCAGTTCAGACACCAGTAGCAGTTGCAGATGCAAAAAAACTAGATACCAAGATTATGATTTGTCCGATTTTAAGAGCTGCTCTTGGTATGCTTGATGGAATTTTCAAGCTTATTCCAGATGCAAGTGTCGGTTTTTTGGGTTTTCAAAGAAACGAAAAGACACTTGAAGCTGAGTTTTATTATGCTAAGCTACCAAAAGATTATGAAAACAGGACAGCTATCATCATAGACCCAATGTTTGCTACAGGCGGAACTGCTATAGATGCGGTCAATTTTCTAAAAAGTAAAGGTATAAAAGATATTAGATTTATAGCCCTTGTTTCAGCTCCAGAGGGTTTAGAGAAATTTTCTAATATTCATCCAGATGTAAAAGTTTACACTGCTCATATCGATGATGGTTTAAATGAAAATGGATACATAGTTCCGGGTCTTGGAGATGCAGGGGATAGAGTATTTAATACTATTGATTAGTAAAGACAGTTGGTAAAAAGGGTTTTTATAAACCCTTTTTACTTTTTTTGTTTATACTGCGCCTTGGTCTAGCATAGAGTCAGCAACTTTTCTAAATCCTGCTATGTTTGCACCCATCATTATATTGCTTTCATCACCAAACTCTTTGGCTGTCTCAAAAGATAAATCAAATATATCTTTCATAATACCTTGCAGTCTAGTATCTACTTCAGCAAATGACCATCTGCCCATACTTGCATTTTGTTCCATCTCTAGTTGACTTGTTGCAACACCACCTGCGTTTGAAGCTTTACCAGGAGCATACATAACACCATTTGCCATTAAATACTCTATGGCATCAGGTGTTGTAGGCATATTTGCGCCCTCATTTACCAAAATACATCCATTTGCCTTAAGTGTTTTTGCATCATTTAGATTTAGTTCATTTTGAGTTGCACTTGGAAATGCCAAATCACATGGAACAGCCCAAACCGCATGAGCATCTTTAGGATACTCGCTAACAGGGATATACTTGGCATCTGGATGAGCTTTTGCATACTCTGTAAGAGAAGCCCTATTTACCTCTTTTACAAGATGTAGTGTATCAAGGTTGATACCGTCTTTATGATAAATTGTACCACGAGAATCACTACAGGTAACAGGTTTTGCACCCATTTCATATAGTTTTTGTATGGTATAGATTGCGACATTACCACTTCCCGAAACTGTAGCAACTTTACCTTCTAAGCTATTGCCAACTTTTCTTAGGAAGTTGTCTGCAAAGTAAACAGAACCAAAACCAGTTGCTTCTGTTCTTGCAAGTGAACCACCCCAGTTAAGACCTTTTCCAGTCAAGACACCTTCAAATTTGTTTGTCATTCTTTTGTATTGACCATACATATAGCCTATCTCTCTGCCTCCTGTTCCAATGTCGCCTGCTGGAATATCTACGGTCTCTCCGATATATTTTGATAGTTCAGTCATAAATGATTGGCAAAATCTCATCACTTCACCATCGCTTTTTCCTTTTGGATCAAAGTTAGAGCCACCTTTTGCTCCGCCTATGTTTAGACCAGTTAATGAGTTTTTAAATATTTGCTCAAAGCCCAAAAATTTTATAATACCAAGATTTACTGTTGGGTGAAGTCTAAGACCACCTTTGTATGGTCCGATTGCTGAGTTAAACTGTACACGATAGCCTATATTTGTTTGAATTACACCTTTGTCATCCATCCAACAAACCCTAAATATAATTTGTCTCTCAGGGATTACGATTCTGCTAAGTATATTGTTATCTGTATATTTTGTCTCTCTTGTGAGTAGTGGCTCCAAGGATTGCAAGACTTCATCAACTGCCTGATAAAACTCTGCTTGACCCGGTGTGCTGTACATCGTAGTTGCTAATACTTCATCTATTCTTTTTTGTACCATTTTGATTTCCTTTTAATTTTTACACTTTTTTGTGTATTTTATTTTTTATTCCCAAAGCTTTACTCTTTTTCAAGAAAAGCTTCAACGCTTTTTTCTCTTTTCTCTGTATGTTATAAGTGATTAATTTTAGATATTCTCTTATCTCTTTTTCATTAACACCTCTTTTTTTTGCGTAGTTTTCTAGTATGTATCTTGGTATTTTTATATTTCTTTTTTTAAAAGCTGTTGCTAGTTTTTTATAGATAGTATGATATTTGTTTGTGCATAAAACAGCAAATACAAATGGTAGCTTATATTTTTCATGCCAAAGTTTGGCTAAATCTACATAATTTTCTGGATTTTTTATATATTTTTTTAGCGCCTTGTCACCAATAATTACTTCACCTTCGATACCTAGCACTTGTGCCAATATATTTGAGGTGGCAGATGCTGGATCCGTAGAGGCTTTCCCTTTTTTTACTATGACACTCTTTACGCTTTTTTTTGCCACTATTCCTAGAGGAAGTGTTTTTATAGTAGAGTGATTACTTTTGATGCTAGAGATGAAGGCAGCGCTTACTCTCCTCTTTTTGAAAGCATTGTTGATAGACGAGGGAACACCTTTTTTATGTTCAACCGCTTTTTTAAAGGCACTGTTTAAGTTGCTTTGCTTGAGAAAAATATGAAAAGGAAGAAGATTGATATAATCAATTTTTCCAAATATCACGATGTACCTTTGTAAATTTTCGGAATTATATCACTATGAAACTTAATCGCAACATTGAGATTTTTTTTACTTGGATATTTATCAATTATTTAATACTAGAAGCTATATTTTGCTATAATAGGTGTAAAAAAGTAACAAGGAAATAGAATTGGCAAGCGTAGAATTTTTAGGACCCATTGGAAAAGAACCGATAGAAGTAGATATACAGAATTTAAATGAGCTAAAAGCTATATTTTCTGATGATAAAAGTCTCAAAGAGTGGCTTGATATCTGTGCAATAGCCGTAAATGACTCTTTGGTTGACTCTTTAGATATAAAGATAAAACCAGATGATAAAATCTCTCTTTTGCCACCGGTATGTGGGGGGTAAAATGTTAGAGTTATATGAAGGGTCTCTACATGTAGAGGAGATTATTTCTCGCTGGTATGGTGATGTAAAAGATAAAAATTTTGGTGCATTTATACCGTTTATCGGTATTGTAAGAGATGAGCAGGGTATAGATGGACTTAGTTTTGATATTTATGAACCTATTTTGAAAAGTTGGTTTGATGGTTGGCAAGCAAAAGCAAACCAAGAGAATGCAATGCTTCTGATGGCTCACTCAAAAGGTGATGTGCCAAACCATACTAGCTCTTATATTTCAGCGGTACTTTCGCCTCAAAGAAGGGTAGGACTTAAGCTCATAAATGATTTTGTTGAAGATTTTAAAGCGAGTGCTCCGATATGGAAGTATGATTTGATTGATGGCAAAAGAGTATATGCAAAAAACAGAAGTATGCCCCTAAGCGGGGCAGGGCTATTGGCTTAGGAGAGATAATGAAATTTGAAAAGTTTGAAGATACATTGGGAGCATTAAGAGAGTCCATAAATATGGAATATCCGGTGGAAAATCTATTTTTGATAGATGCACTAGATAGGATATTAGCAACAGATATAGTGGCAAAAGAGAATAATCCGATATTTGAGACGGCATCTATGGATGGATATGCCATAAGAGCAGAAGATCAAGATATGGGTGAACTTAAAATTATAGACTTTTTACCGGCAGGTAGCTACAAAGGAAATCTAGTTACAAAAGGGACTTGTGTAAAAACTTTTACCGGTTCTTTGATGAGTGAGGGGAGTGATACCCTTTTGCCGATAGAGAATGTTGAAGTTTCTGGAGACAAAATTAAGGTAGTAACTCCCGTTTCAAAGGGCTTCTCTTCCAGACCGGTGGGGGAAAATTATAAAAAAGGCGAAACTCTTATAAGAAAGGGTACAAAGATAGAATATGCACAGATTGGAGTACTTGCAGAGCTTGGATATGTACAAATTCCTGTCTTTATAAAGCCTCGCATATCGGTAATCGCAACCGGAAGTGAGATACTTGATTTTGGAGAGCCAAAAGAGAATATATCTCAAATCAGAAGTTCAAACCATATAACTATAGAAGCGATATTGAAAAAAGCCGGAGCAGATACTATTCGCTATGGTATAGTAAAAGATGACAAAGAGGAGATAAAAGATAAAATCTCTCAAGCCCTTAGAAGTTCAGATATAGTTGTAACAACCGGTGGAGTGAGTGTGGGAGATTATGATTTTGTAAAAGATATTTTAGGTGATATGGAACCAGAATATATAGTAAATGGTTCTTTCATAAAGCCCGGACGGCATATAAAGATAGTGAAGATAGGAGACAAATATATATTTGCACTTCCTGGATTTCCTTATAGCTCAAGCGTAGGAACATTTTTATATGTATTGCCACTCTTAAGAGCCATGAGCGGAAGAAAATTTGAGATACCGACTCTAAGGGCTTATATGGATGAGAATTATAAAAAAAGATCAAAATACAAAGAGTTTACAGCTTGTAATCTATTTTTTAGAGATGGAAAAGTGATGGTCAATCTTGATGGCAAAAAGACAGGAAGCAGTGCAATACTAAATAATATGCTAGATGATGCAGCACTTTTATCCATAGATGAAAAAATAAAAGAGTTAAAAAAAGGAGATTTGGTGGAGGTTGTATTGCTAAAGTAGAAACTTAGCGCATACCTTTCATTTGATGTTTTTTAAATCTCATGCAGTTGTGCATGCCTTTTGAGCCATTATGCACTATCCATCTTGCTAGGGTATTTAAGTCCTGATTTGAAAGATGTTTATATGCAGGCATTTTGACATCCGAAAACATAGGGTATTTACCTTGGCTTCCATTTTTTATGCTATTTTTTATGCTATTTCTTGATATGCCAAACCAGCCGGAGTTCATCTTTAAAATCATGGAAAAAGATGGTGCCGATTTTATGCCCATTATATTGTGACAGCTCATGCATTTATTCTGCTTTAAAAGAATCTCTGCACTATTTGCATATAAAAATGAGTTGATTATAATTAGGTAAAAAAATAATTTTTTCATCTCTATCCTTTGTGCCCTAGCATATTTTTGCTAGGGCATTATATCATTTTTTATGCAAGCAGGGTCTCTTTTTTGGCCAAATACTCTTCTTGTGATATTTCACTATTTGCAAATCTTCTTTTTAAAACACCTAGTGCATCATTGCTTTGCAAACTATTTGTTTTTATATTATTGTTTTTATAAAAAACAAACCATAAAAGCGCGATTATCAAAATTGGTATTAAAAACATAAAAGTACCTCCCATATAACTTTCCATACCGTTAAATCCAAAACAGTTTCCAGGACTAGGCATGTTGTTTAGCCATCAACTTTTTTAATTGGTCGATTTGTTCTTTTGTTAAGATTTTAAAAACTTTTTCCATATGATTTGCTTTTAAATCTAGCATTTTTTTGTGCATATTGTTCATCTTGTCTTCAAATGCTTTTTTGTCAAAACCGCTATCTTTTATGAAGCTTCCCATGCTTGAGTTCTTTTGCATATTATACATGAGTTTTTTCATATCTATTTTCATCTCATCTCTTAAAATAGATATTTTAAACCTCTGATCGCTATCTAGATTTAGTTTTGAAAACATACTCATTTGTTTCATCATTCCCATTTTGTGGCCCATCATGCCACTTCCCATCATTCCCATGCTTTGTTGTCTATTCATTTGCATTCTTTTGCTTTGTAGGCCTCGGTTCATCATACCTTGTTTTTGCATGCCTCTATTCATCATGCCTTGTTTTTGCATGCCATTGGCCATCATTCCTTGGGTGTTTCCTGGGTATTGCATACTGTCTTGGTAGTTCATGGCACCATGTGCAAAAGCACCTACTGTTAATGTTCCTGTCAAGATGGCTACTGCCAAAATTCTTTTTCTCATCTCTTTCTCCTTAAATTTATTACTCCACCAGACAATATCCTAAATATTTGATGCAGTGATTTTGTTCATAATCAAGGCGAATTTTCGCAGGACTTTGCCATTGCTAATTCAAGAAAATCCAACGCAGAGTATGGACAAAATCACTGCACCCTTTGGGGGAG
>JALVAU010000171.1 GCA_027011025.1 Campylobacteraceae bacterium
CAATATATATACTCTATATACAAAAGATAATTTAGACGATATCAGCGATATGACAATTGAACTTGATGAACCTTTAAGATATATTTTAAAAAGATTTAGCAATATGACAAATTTTGCAAATAAAAGAATCGAAAAAATAAGTGTAGATATCAGCAATAAGTTAAATTTTAACTATAAAATGAATATAATTATATCTATTATTATAATACTAAGCACCCTTTTGGTTTTATGGTTGATAGAGAGATATATAGTTAAAAGTATAAAAACTATAGGTAAACAAATCTCTCAAAATGCGAAAAATCTACAATTAAACAAACCTATAGTTTTTGAAAATAACGATGAGCTTGGTCAAATATGCTCTAACATAAATACATTGATTAGCTCTCTTCAGCAAGCTTTACAAAAAGCAAAACAGGCATTTCAATATAATGAAGAGGTAAATCAAAGTGTTATGCACTCCTCTGCAGAGATCATAAATTTTGCTTCTAAGCAAGATAGTATCATAGATAAAGTAAATGATGAAACTAAACGGGTAAATATAGAACTTGATGAACAAAAAAATATAGTTGAAACATCAGCAAAATATATGCAAGCAGATTTTGATAATCTGGAAAAAATGGTCAAAACTCTAGATAATATCATATATGGAATAAATCAAATCAGCATAGAAGAACAAGATATTTCAGAAAAAGTCAAAGAACTTTTGGCACAAACTTCTCAAATAAGAAGTGTCTTAGAGATTATCAGCGATATATCAGAACAGACAAATCTTCTCTCATTAAATGCTGCTATAGAGGCAGCTCGAGCAGGGGAACACGGCAGAGGATTTGCAGTAGTAGCCGAAGAAGTAAGGAAGTTGGCTGAAAGAACACAAAAGTCTCTTCTAGAGATAGATGCAACCATAAATATAGTCATACAAAGCGTTAGTGCTGTAAGCGAAAAGATAAATGCCAACAGCGAACAAGTTTTAAATCTAAATAGCCACACACAAGAGATATCTTCTATGGTTGACCAAACAAAAGAGTCAACAACCAAAAGCCTAGAAGTAACTAATAGTGCTAGAGACAAGAGTATAGTCATATCTAGCATGATCACAAACTTATCAAGCGGTGTTACACAAGCTACAAGCATCTCAAATCAAAACAAAAATGTTGCAAAAAAACTAACAACGATTGCCGAATCTCTAAAAAAAGCAACATCTGAATTAAAAAACGAGATAGATGTTTTTAAGATTTAATTCGTCTTTTTCTCAATTTTATAGTTGGCATTTGCGATATAAAAACACCACTTAGGATTATAACCGATGCTATGATTTGAAAAAATTTTAGCTTCTCGCCTAAAATCAAAAATGCCAATATAACCGTAAAAACCGGTATAAGATTTATATATACCGAAGCTTTACCCGCTTCCATACGACCTAATGCAAAGTTAAACATACCATATCCGCCTAAAGTTACAACAACTCCTAGATATATAGTCCAAAGTGCTGCATCTAAAGTAATATGCGCACCTATGGAGTTGTACTCCCAAATAGCAAAAGGCAAAAAGAAAATAGCTCCTACAAATGCTTGTATGGCAGTTAAAAAAAGTGGTGAAAATTTGGAACTCAAATGACGACTGGATATCGCATACCCTGCTCCACAAACCATCGCTAAAAACTCCAAAGTATTTCCTAAAAGTGGATGCAGAGCATTTGTCTCACTACTAGCAGAAATACTCAACCAAATAGCACCGATAACAGCCAATATAGCTCCGATAACTAATTTTTTGGTTATCACTTCTTTTAGTATAATCCCTGCCGCAACTGCTGTGATAAGGGGCATCATAGATGTTATCATACCGGCTTGTGCCGCAGAGGTATTTTGCAAAGCTTTTGCCTCAAATATGAAGTACATACAAGGCTCAAAGATAGTCATAACAGCTATATACTTTATATCCTCTTTGGTAAAATGTAGTTTTGAAAACTGCTTTATAAAATATACAAAACATAGACTAGCAAAAAACATCCTGCCAAATATCACACTCATGGGACCCATCGGTCCGATAGCAGACTTTAGAGCTATAAAAGAGCTAGCCCAAACCATCATGGCAACAACAAGAGCACCAACAGCGAGCCAATCTATATCTTTTTTTATCACAAATTCTCTTTTTTTAGCGCAATTTTACCATAATAAAAAAATTTTGAGATATAATACAATTTCAGGAGAGAAATATGAATATAAAAACAGCAAAAGAAGCCATGGATTTGATAGAAAAAAGAGGTATAAAGCAGATAAAACTTGCAACTACTGATATAGATGGGGTGCTTAGGGGTAAGTATATAAACAAAGAGAAGTTTATATCTGTTTTGGAGAGCGGACTTGGTTTTTGTGATGTTATATTTGGTTGGGACTCCAAGGATGAGCTGTACGCAAAAGACTCTATAACGGGCTGGAGTGATGCCTATCCTGACGCGCTAGGGGAGATAGATATCTCTACATGTAGAGAGCTTCCGATGGAAGAAAATTCACTTCTATTTTTAGTGGACTTTGAAAATGGTGGAAAACATAGCGATGTATGCCCTCGTACACTTCTAAAAAGAGTGATAAACCAAGGTAAAGAGATGGGATTGAGCTTTAAAAGAG
>JALVAU010000172.1 GCA_027011025.1 Campylobacteraceae bacterium
GAGATATAGTGCCAAATCAAAAAATAATGACTCTGCCGGATATAAAAGAGGAGATACTAGCAGACACAAAAGCAAATCTTTTGAAGATAAAAGAGGAGCTTAGCACATCAAATGCCCCAAATTCACACGATACACTCTTAAGGGTGGATAAAGCACTAAACAATATCAACTACTATCAGCTTGTCTCCCTTAGTTCAAATGCAAATATCTCGTATCTGCCTCTGCTATGGGAGGGTTTGGATGATGCGCAGGTAAGTATAAAAAAACTGAAGCAAAAGAGATATTTTTGTGAGATAAATCTTAAACTCAAAGATTTTGGAGAGATTGATCTGCTTGTTATGCTTTTTGATGACATAAGTATAAATATCTCTATATTTACAAAAAGCGATAAGTTTTTAAAAAAGGTAAAAGAGAATTTACAAATTTTAAGACAAGGCATAAATGGCGTGGGGCTTTTACCTCAAAATATCTATCTTCTTGATGCTCATAAAGATAGTAGAGCTAAAGAAGAGATGAGAGAGTATGTCAAGAATCAACAGATTGGTCAGGGAGTGAATTTTTATGTCTAAATTAAAAAAAGCAGTCGCTCTAAAATATGACAAAAAAAGAGATAGTGCTCCAAAAGTCAAGGCAAGCGGTAAAGGTGAGATAGCAAAAAGAATTATAAAAATTGCCCAAGAAAATGGTCTTCCGATAAAAAAAGATGAAGATTTGGTAGAGCTTTTAAGTAAGGTAGAACTTGATAGAGAGATACCGCAAAACCTCTATAAAGCGGTGGCAGAGGTCTTTAGCTTTGTCTACAAGATGACAAAAAAGTAGTGAAATTATGAAAAATTTGATATTTGGTTTGATGATCATTTTTCTTTTCTTTGGATGTAGTGGGAAAAATATAAAAGTTGTAAAT
This sequence comes from Campylobacteraceae bacterium, assembly GCA_027011025.1. Lineage (GTDB taxonomy): Bacteria > Campylobacterota > Campylobacteria > Campylobacterales > Sulfurospirillaceae > JAADIZ01. Next base: position 905 of record JALVAU010000172.1, read on the forward strand.
TATAAGCAGGATTTGGACTATTTGTTAAAAGAGACAAAACCTTTAAAAGTAGATATGAAGAGTTTTGACTCTAGGTATTTCATGCCTTGGGAGATTGAGTCTATAGGAGTTAAAAAGAGTTATGCTTCTTGGGCAAATAGAGCCTTTGCGAGGGTTGGTAGATATTATGGGCAAAATAAGCGTTTATGGGATGAGAATAGAGTAAAAAATCTAATAAAATCAACCAATTTTACAGATTTCAACAAAGCAAAACTCTATGCTATAACTATAAGAGATGTGCAGGTTAGAAATCTACCGACAAATAAACCCTTTATGAGAAACCCAAAACTTGCAGGGGAGGGCTTTGCTTTTGATTATATGCAAAATACACATCTACATGTAAACACACCGCTTTTTGTATCTCATTTTAATAGTGACGGATCTTGGGCCTATATACAAAACCCCTCTTCACTAGGGTGGATACCCACAGGAAGCTTTAGAGTTTTAAATGCAAAACAGAGGAGTATTTTTATAAAATCAAAAAAGATAGTCATTACAAAAGATAAAACAGCTATCTACTCAAAAAAGCAAAATTTTATCCTTCATGCAAAAGTTGGTGCAATTTTTCCCTATAAGGATGAAGATGAAGATTTCTACCACTCATTTGTATATACAAAATATGCCAATAAGATTGAAGTAATGATTCCAAAAAAGAGGGGAGATATCATGCCTTTGGTGTTTGATAGAGTCAATATCTTAAAAATTGGCAACTCTCTTCTTGGAGAGCTATATGGATGGGGCGGTTTTTTAAACAGTAGAGACTGTTCTGCTATGACAAAGGACTATTTTGTGCCTTTTGGAGTTTGGATACCAAGAAATTCTGCTGGGCAAAAGAGGAGTGGAGAGTATATACCTTTGGATAATCTTAGTGATAGGGAAAAGGAGAAGAGAATCATAGAAAAAGGTATAGCATTTGAGAGTTTGATATATCTTAGGGGGCATATAATGCTCTATGTTGGAGTTTATAATGGCAAAGTGATGGTCATGCATAATCTTTGGGGTATAAGGACTCAAAATAGCGGGGTTGACGGTAGATATATCATAGGTAAGAGTATTATTTCAGACCTGTATCTAGGTGCAAATTTACCAAATCTCAAAAAAGGTACTCTTTTGATTTCAAGGGTTAAGGGGTTGGTTGTAAAGCCCAATATGCCGCCGATAAATACCAACAATTTTGTAAAAGCATATCCTGATATAGTAAAATTTAGAGATAATATACTCTATTTTGCAGATGGAAAAGGCATGATTTATGATGATTTTATAGAAAAAAATTTTAGACAAAAGCTAGAGAATCCTAGCATAAAAGATACTATATCCATAAAATACAAGGCATTCGAAAAGATAGAAGAGCCAAGTTTCAATGAAGATGCAGGTAGATTTAGGAGTGAAAAGTTGCTGGAAAAACTATATGGAAAAAACAGAAAAGAGATAGAGAAAAATTTAGTAAAACTAGATTGGATTGATGGAACAAACATCCTTTTTAATAAAAAACAAAATGCAGCAAATCAGCTTCAAAAAGTGATAAATGAGCTAAGGAGACTACCTAAAAAATTTAGAAAATATTTGATAAATATAGCAGGGACATATAATTATAGAAAGATATCAGGCACAAATAGACTGAGTGCGCATAGCTTTGGGATTGCGGTTGATATAAATATAAAAAATTCAAGCTATTGG
>JALVAU010000173.1 GCA_027011025.1 Campylobacteraceae bacterium
CTCTTTGAAGAGATAGATATCCAAATCACCAAACCGACTCACATCATAATATATATCGTGTTTCATTTTATCTCTTTTTATTTAGTGCATATCTGTATGCCTCTTCGTAGCCTTTGGCTGATTTTTCCCAGTCAAATCTCTGTTTCATCGCCCTTTTTTGCATTTTTTGGAAATCTTCTTGGTCATTATTATATACATCTATCGCCCATTTAATTGTGTTATATAGTGCTTGAGGTGTGGCATCATAAAATTTAAAACCATTACATGTAGAGCTTTTTTTATCAAAATTTTCTATCGTATCGTCAAGTCCACCGGTTGCTCTTACTATCGGTAGTGTGCCGTATCTTAGCGAATATATCTGATTTAACCCGCAAGGCTCAAATAGTGAAGGCATGAGAAACATATCGCTTCCTGCTTCGATTTGGTGTGCGATCTTATCACTATATCCTATATGAACTCCAAACTTGTGTTTATGTTTTTGTGCTTGGTCGCCAAAGAAATACTCTGCCCACTTTTCACCGGTACCTAGTATCACGATCTGTAGATCCAAATCACTCAAGCCATGCATGATTTGAGCTATGAGATTTATCCCTTTTTGTTCGGCAAATCTACCTACAAAACCTATGAGGGGTATATTTTCATCGACTTTGAGTCCAAAGATTTTTTGCAGAGTTTTTTTGCAAGTTTTTTTGCCACTCATATCATCTGTATCGTATCTTTTGGCTATTTTTTCATCGATAGATGGATTCCACTCGCTATAATCCACACCGTTTAATATACCAAAAAGTTTAGCGCTATTTGCTCTTATATGCTCTTGCAAACCAAAGCCAAATTCGCTTGTTTGAATCTCATTGGCATATCTTTTTGATACAGTAGTAACCGCGTCCGCTGTCGCAATACCACCTTTTAAAGAGTTAAAATTATCAAAACTCTCAAACTCCATAGGGTTAAAGTGCTCCCAGCCAACCTCTAAAACATCTATAGCGCCCTTGAAAAATTCGCCTTGATGCTGTAGATTGTGTATAGTTAAAACTGAAGCACAAGAGCCAAAGTCATGCACAAATCTAGTCTTGGCAAGCAGAGGCATAGTGGCTGTATGCCAGTCATTTGCATGTATGATGTCAGGAGTAAATCCAAGTTTTTTGCAAAGCATAAATGCAGATTTTGATAAAAATATAAAACGGTTGTCATTGTCGATGTATGGCTCCCCATTTTCATCATATAGACCGCTTCTACCAAAAAACTCCTCATAATCTATAAAATATATAGGCACTTGGCTGTTCGGCAGAGTCGAGCTAAAGACTCCTGCCCAGAGCTCGCCCATAGGACCCATAGGAACTCCAAGGGCTCCAGGGATATGAGTAAGTTTTGATTTGTCAATTTTATAGTATCTTGGCATCACGACTATGATATTGTGTCCTAACTTTTTCAATGCTTTTGGAAGAGCACCTGCAACATCAGCTAATCCCCCTGTCTTTGCAAATGGAACAACTTCACTTGCTACAAATAAAATATTTAATTTTTTTATGATATATCCTTTAGTAAAGATGCACCTATTAAGGGTGCATTTTTTAGTTCACTTTTTACTATTTTACAATTTTTTAGTGATGGTTTTAAGGCGAAATCACCTATGTTTGCTAAAATCATATCAATTAGATATGGATTTGCTTCTATAACTCCACCACCCAAAACCAAAATCTCAGGGTTAAAAAGTGTTATCGTACTACCTACAGCATACAACAATGCCTCTTCAAACTCTTTTAAAATCTCTTTTGCCTTTGAATTTTTTTCATTTTTCAAAGCTTTTAGAGTTGCTTCTCCCCCAAGACCGTAAAAATTCATCCATTTGATGATGGCTGAGCCAGAAGAGAAATTTTCTAAACAGTTATCTCTTTTGCAACCACACTCAAAAGGTGCTTTTTTATAGGGTATATGACCTATTTCACAAGCTAGGTTATGACTTCCTTTTATGACTCTTCCATCGCTTATCACGCCTAGACCAAGCCCTGTGCCAACATAAAGAGCAGAGATATTTTGGCTTTTTCTTGTCTGTGCTTCTGCTATCACTGCGCAGGTTAGATCATTCTGGATGTATAAAGAGATATTGTATTTTGTTTTAAAATACTCTCTTATATTTGCAATATCTACTTTTATATTTGGAGAGTCTATGATGACCCCGTCTTCAACTTGACCGGCATAAGATATGCCTATAGTTTTGATTTCATTATATCTATTTAGGGTCTCTTCTATAAAAGAAACCAATCCTGCTTCATTGTTTTTGCCGGCGAAAGATAATATGGATTTAGCATCTTTATATATGATCGCTCTAGTATTTGTTCCGCCTATATCTATGGCTAGATTCATGATAAAATCTTCCTGTAAAGTTCTATATATTTTTCTGCACTTTTTGTAAAAGAGAAATCGCAACTCATATCAAATTTTTTTATTTCTTTTACATTTTTTAGTTTCAATGCTCTTCTTATCGCTAGCATAAAAGATTTTTTACTAGGTTTTGAAAAGACGATTCCATTTCCGCATTTTTTTGCTTTTTCGTGTACGCTGTCTTTTAGTCCTCCGGTACCGTGAACTATGGGGAGTGTGCCGTATCTCATGGCTATCA
>JALVAU010000174.1 GCA_027011025.1 Campylobacteraceae bacterium
ATCCTCTACATGTAGATAGTTCTGAAGGTGATAAATACCCTTGTAGCCTAAAGAGCTTAAATCATCTATTATAAGATTTATATCATCTTCATTTAGCAGGCTTGAGTGTACAGTCGTTCTTACTTCAAATGTAAAATCTATTTTGATGAGATAGGTAAGTGTATCCATAAAATCACTAAAATTCTTATTTTTTGTTATCTCTTCAAATCTCTCTTTGGGTGCTTTGTAATCAAGTGCTATATAGTCTATTAAGTTGTTTTGTATCAACTCTTTTATGAGTGTAGTATTTGTTCCGTTTGTATCTATTTTAATCTTGAAACCTAATCTTTTTATCTCTTGGCACAACTTCTTAAGGTGTGGGTAGAGTGTACACTCGCCACCACTTAGCACAACTCCTGTGAGTCTGTTTTGCCTTGTCGCCAAAAAATCTAATGCACTTTGAATGCTGATGACTCCCTCACCAAAGACTATGGGAGTATTGTAGCAGTAGGGACATCTCATATTGCATTTGCAAAACCAAAATATAGACGCTAGATTTTGCGGAAAATCCAGCGTCGTAAATTTTGTGATGTCATAGAGTGGACTATCGGCGAGAAAGTCTTTGCACAAACTGCACTCTCTCTTTATGCTCTCCTGTCTTTCCTACATTGAAGCTCTCCACAGGTCTGTGGTAGCCCATCACTCTTGTATAAACGATACATTTAGTTCGCTCCTCTTCCAAACTCTTAAGCAATTCGTTTTTGCTCATCTAATTCTCCTTTATGTTTTTCTATCAATTCTTTATCACAATATGGACAATACTCGTGTTCACCACTGATATACCCATGTTTTTCGCAAACAGAAAAAACAGGTGTTATGGTCAGATACGGCATTCTATAGTTTGATATAACACTTCTTACCATCTGTCTGCAAGCCTCTATGGAGCTTATCCTCTCTTTCATATAAAGGTGCAAAACTGTTCCACCGGTGTATTCACACTGCAAATCATCTTGTAAATCAAGTGCCTCAAAAGGATCATCGGTAAAATCGGCAGGAAGTTGAGAAGAGTTTGTATAGTAAATATTTTCATCCATTCCTGCTTGCAAAATATCTGGATATCTCTTTTTATCCTCTTTGGCAAATCTATATGTTGTTCCCTCTGCCGGTGTTGCTTCAAGGTTGTATAGGTTTCCACTCTCTTCTTGATAAACTACCAATTTCTCCCTCATAAACTCTAATATTTTTGTAGCAAATTTCATTCCATAGCTATCTGATATATCATGCTTGTCTTCAGTAAAATTTCGTATCATCTCATTTATGCCATTAACCCCTATGGTAGAGAAGTGGTTGTTAAATCCGGGTAGATATCTTGCCGTGTATGGATATAGTCCTCTATTGTACATCTCTTGCACAAATACTCTCTTTTTCTCAAGTGTTGATTTTGCAAGATCCATCAAATGGGCTAGCTCTTCATATATTTTCTCTTCATTGCCTTTGTTTAGATAGCCGAGTCTCGCCATATTTATGGTGACAACTCCTATGCTTCCTGTCATCTCTGCACTTCCAAAGAGTCCTCCCCCTCTTTTAAGAAGCTCTCTTAAATCTAGTTGCAGTCTGCAACACATACTCCTGACATTACCCGGTTTGTAAGCTTTTGGATTCTCTACCAAATTTCCCTCATCATCCCGCATATACTGACTGCCTATAAAATTTTGAAAGTAAGAAGAGCCGATTTTGGCCGTATTTTCAAAGAGTATATCTGTATTTTCTCCATACCAATCAAAATCTTCTGTGATGTTTACTGTCGGAATAGGAAATGTAAAAGGTTGTCCTGTCCTGTCTCCGTCTGTCATCACTTCATAATATGCTTTGTTTATGAGATTCATCTCTTTTTGGAAATTTTTATATGTCAAATCTTCCAGCTTATCAACACCTCGTTTTCTAGCTTCTTCTTTTAAGCCGTCATCTTTTAAGCCTTTAAAAAGATGGATATCTCTACATGTAGGAGTCTGATCTGCTAAATCACTAGGAACTGTCCAATCTATAGTGATATTGGTAAACGGACTCTGTCCCCAGCGCGCAGGAACATTTAGGTTATACACAAAGCTGACTATCGCCTTTTTTATCTCATCATATGGGAGTTTATCTTTAAATACATAAGGTGCTAAATATGTATCAAACGAGCTAAAAGCTTGTGCTCCTGCCCACTCACTTTGAAGAATTCCCAAAAAATTTGCCATCTGTCCCAAGGCTTCTCTAAAGTGTTTTGGAGGACGAGACTCTACCCTGCCTCGGACTCCGTTAAAACCTTCATTTAAAAGTGCCCTTAGACTCCACCCTGCACAGTATGCGGTCAAACAGTCTAAATCGTGTATATGATAATCTCCATTTCTGTGAGCAAAGCCCTCCTCTTTCGAGTAAATTTTATCTAGCCAATAGTTTGCTATAATCTTCCCTGCCGTATTGTTTACGAGTCCGGCATTTGAGTAGCCTGTATTTGAGTTTGCCTTGATGCGCCAGTCACTCTTGTTGATATACTCCTCGATCGTTTGGGTTGAGTTTATAAATGTAGTGTCTTCATTTAGACCTGCTATATGCTCTCTTTGCATCTTATGTGTATGACGGTAAATCATAAAAG
>JALVAU010000175.1 GCA_027011025.1 Campylobacteraceae bacterium
ATATGCGACTTTTCATATGTTATATCAACACCAATTTTTACAAATGATAATTTATCACATATCATAACTCTATTTTCCAATAATCCTAAAGGCTTTAATGAAAGAGAGGTATCTCTTATAAATGAACTTGGTGGCGATATAGGACTTCTTTTATCCATGGAAAAACACAAACAAGATAAAGAGAAAAGCTATGAAGAGATGATAGCCTCCCTAAACAGAACTGTTGAAGCAAGAGATCCTTATACTGCAGGTCATGATGAAAGAGTACAAAAGTACAGCCTAGAAATAGCAAAAAATCTCAATCTAAGCAAAAAAGAGATGGGAAGACTCAAAAAAGCTTCAATAATACACGACATAGGAAAGATAAAAATTCCAGATGCAATACTACTAAAACCAAGTAAATTATCAAAAATTGAATATGATATAGTCAAAGAACATCCAAAAGCAGCCTATAATATGCTCAAAGATGTGTCATTTCTAAAAGAGGAGATAGATATCATACTGCACCACCATGAGAGATGTGATGGTAGCGGATACCCTGATGGTTTAAAAGGAGAAGAAATTCCTCTACTATCACAAGTACTTTCTATTGCAGACACTTTTGATGCGATGACTACAAACAGAATATATAAACATGCAAAAAATATAAGCATGGCAATAGAAGAGCTAGAGTCATTAAGAGATATACACTTTTGTAGTAAAGTTTTGGATGCTGCTATAAAATATTTTCAAAAAGTGAATTTAGATAAAGATATTTACCAAATGCCTTTAAATGCACTTGAGGAGGCAAGATTTTCATACTTCTTCAAAGATAGCACTACAAATTGTTATAATAAAAATTTCTTAAAATACCTTTTCATAGAAAATAGAGTGCGTTTATACAACTCTATTTTTGCCATAAATTTAAAAAATTTTACGGCTTACAATAGCATCTTTGGCTGGGAAAAAGGAGATGATTTTTTAGCAAATTTTGCAAATCTGTTGAAAAATAAATTTCAAACAGATAAAATCTTTAGAGTCAAAGGTGATGATTTTATTATTTTTACAAAAAATAATTTAAGTATCTCAAAGCTTGACATACTTAAAGACAAGATGTTTGAAAATAAAATAGCTACGATAGGTTTTCAAAAGATCGATACAAATAGTATCAAAAGTGTCGATAACATAAAAGAGATAATAAGAAAGTTATAAATTAATGAGTTTTGGGAAAGATGAGGAAAAATGTAGTTTTTTGATTCGGGATTGACTCTACTTCTATCTTGATACCATACTCATCACAAACATTTTGTACGATATCTAACCCGATACCAAATCCTCCCTCGTTTTTGTTTCTTCTCTCAAATCTTTTGAAGATCGCTTTTTGGTCTTCCTCGTCTATACCCTCTCCCTCGTTGATAACACATAAAGTATGGTCTTTTAAGATTACCTCTATGGGAGTTTTTGGAAATGAATACTTCAGGGCATTTGAGAGTAGATTGTTTATCACTTTTTGCATTCTGCTTTTATCAAGATAAACAACTGTACTCTGAAGTGAGCATTTGATGCTATTCCCCCTGCTCTTTACAATCTCATCAAAAAATCTCACACTCTCTTCAACCAAATCTTTAAGGTCAAACTTTTCATCATACCTCTCATCTATATCATTAAAAGCTACAAAGGAGAGCGTATTGTAGATCTGAGAAATCAATTTTGCGCTGACAGATATATGGTTTAGAACTCTAGGGTTTAATTCTTTTGAATTTTTTACCGATGATGCACTCATGATCAAAGCCGATACAGGCGTATTTAGCTCATGTGAACTGTCCCTTATAAATCTGTTTAGTTTCTTGATTCTCTGTTTTATTGGCTTTAAAAGAATCTTACTCAAAAGAAAACCTATCAACAGTATAAAAATAACAGCTGCTGCTATAGTCGAAAAGATGATGGATAGTAGCTTAATTTTCTCACTTTGGTTGCCGTCATTTTCAGCAACAATATATGAAACTCCTAAAATTGGGGTGTTTAATTTATGCACATGATATTCATGCCTATTATTTTTATATGCTTTTTTAGAAAAAAATATCTTATTGTCTTTTAAATTTGAATATAAAATTTTACCGTTTTTATCAAAAAGCCCTAATCTCAACTCACTATTTGATGGGGGATTAAATTTGTAAGTCTTTTTATCCATCTGAGCTTGCATCAACTCTTTTTCAACTACCAAGGAGGCATTTCTCATCTGAATACTACACTGATCGCCGATAGAGACTATGCCTCTATTGTAATACAAAAGTGCTATGATTGATATCAATACTAGAGCCGAGAGCATATATATACTCAAAAAACTCACAAGTGCTTTTTTCTCCTCTTTATTCAAAAAAGTATCCACTCCCTCTTATGGTTTTTATCCTCTCTTTTCCTACAATATTTCTGAGATTTCTTATATATACTCTGATAGTTGCATCTGTTGGCATCTCTTCAAATTCCCATAAATTTTGTATCAACTCATCTCCTGATATAACTCTTTTTTTTCTACTCGTCAAGTATAAAAGTATCTCTATCTCCTTTTTTGCAAGCTGATACTCTTCATCTTTGATTTTTAAAAGATTTTTTGATGGTATCATAAAGAGATCAT
>JALVAU010000176.1 GCA_027011025.1 Campylobacteraceae bacterium
ATCATCTAAGTTTTTAACATTTTTAAAATCATTTTTTATAGATTCATTACTCAATATTTTATCCATTTTATCTGAAAATTTAGGAAAATTGTTACCTTTGTCACCATTTTTTAAAAGGTTGATAATATTCAAAATATCACTTAATAAAAGTTCATCAGAGGATTTTTGTTTATCACTGTTTTTTATGGATTTCTCAAGCTTATCACTAGAAGTAGCTATCTTTACATCTTGTTTGGATGATATTTTAGAGCTCTCTTCTATTTGGCTAAAAAGTATGGATATAAAATCTAAATTACCACTCTTTTCCTCGGAAGCTGTATCCTTTATACTGCTATTTTTTGGAATATTTTCAGTTTTGGAACTAGGGCTTAAAAGAGTTACTAAACTGTTCATGTATCTACCTTATAAAAATATATGTATTACAAAAGCAATTATCATTCCAAAAATCTTCACGAGTAGTTTTATCTTTTTAAAGAAAATTTTGGGTATAATGCAATCCTTATATTTAATTGAGGCCATTACCTATTGTTAGAGGTACTCTTTGGGTATTTAAGAGAGATAAATCAGGAGAAATTTTTGCAAGAGTTTAGAAATATTGCTGTGATAGCACATGTCGATCACGGGAAAACTACATTGGTAGATGAATTGTTGAAGCAATCAGGTACATTTACAGAGCACCAGAAAGTTGATGAGAGAGTTATGGATAGTAATGATTTGGAAAAAGAGAGGGGTATCACAATCCTTTCAAAAAATACTGCTATTCACTATAAAAATTCAAAGATAAATATAATAGATACTCCGGGTCATGCCGATTTTGGCGGTGAGGTTGAGAGAGTTTTAAAGATGGTTGACGGTGTTTTACTTTTGGTAGATGCCCAAGAAGGTGTAATGCCTCAAACAAAATTTGTACTTAAAAAAGCACTTTCTCTAGGTCTAAGACCTATAGTTGTTATAAATAAAATAGATAAACCAGCAGCAGATCCTGAGAGAGTGGTTGATGAAGTTTTTGACCTTTTGGTGGCACTTGATGCAAATGATGAACAGTTGGAATTTCCAGTTGTTTATGCGGCGGCAAAAGAGGGTTATGCTAAGTATAATATGGAAGATGAAAACAAAAATCTAGAACCTCTTTTTGAGACTATATTAGAATCTGTTCCACTCCCTACAGGTTCCGCAGACAATGCACTTCAGCTTCAAGTTTTTACACTTGATTATGATAATTATGTGGGAAAGATAGGAATTGCAAGGATATTTAACGGAGTAATTAAGAAAAATCAAAGTGTTATGGTAGCCAAAGCAAATGGTGAAACTATAAAAGGAAGAATTTCAAAGCTTATAGGGTTTAACGGGCTAGATAGAGTCGATATAGATGAGGCCCAAAGTGGTGATATCGTAGCAATTGCAGGGTTTGAAGCATTAGATGTTGGTGATAGCGTAGTGGATCCAAACAACCCTATGCCCCTTGATCCACTTCATATAGAAGAGCCTACGCTTTCGGTTGTTTTTGCGGTAAATGACTCGCCTTTTGCAGGATTAGAGGGAAAATATGTAACTTCAAATAAGCTTGATGAGAGATTGGAAGCCGAGATGAAGACAAATATTGCTATGAAGTATGAAAATGCGGGCGAGGGAAAATTTAAAGTCTCAGGTCGTGGTGAACTTCAGATAACTATACTAGCAGAAAATATGAGACGAGAGGGTTTTGAGTTTTCACTAGGTCGCCCAGAAGTCATAACAAAAGAGGAGAATGGTGTCAAGATGGAGCCTTATGAGCATTTGGTTGTAGATGTTCCAGATGAGCATACAGGTGTAGTTATAGAGAAGCTTGGAAGAAAAAAAGCCGAGATGATGGCTATGAACCCAACAGGAGATGGACAAACAAGGATAGAGTTTGAGATACCGGCTCGGGGACTCATCGGCTTTCGTGGGCAATTTTTGACTGATACTAAAGGCGAGGGTGTTATGAATCACTCATTTTTAGAGTTTCGTTCCCTAAGCGGTGCGGTAGAGCATCGTAAAAATGGAGCTCTTATCTCTATGGAAGATGGTGTTGCACTTGGATATTCACTCTTTAATCTTCAAGACAGAGGCACGCTTTTTATAGGACCTCAAACAAAAGTCTATAAAGGTATGATTATAGGTGAGCATGCTCGTCCAAATGATTTGGATGTAAATCCAATCAAGGGTAAGAACCTAACAAATGTAAGAAGCAGTGGTGCAGATGAAGCTATAAAACTCGTTCCGCCAAGAGATATGAACTTGGAGCTAGCACTAGAGTGGATAGAAAACGATGAATTAGTAGAGGTAACCCCAAACACCATAAGAATAAGAAAAAGAATATTAGATGCTACTAAAAGAAAGAGAGCATCGAGATAGAGTAAGATTAGAAAGCTATCTTTCTTTTCTTGGCTTTTGCCAAAGCTTTAGTGTCTGAGTAGAGTTTGGACTTCGTTCAAATTTTACGAGCAATAAGATAAAATGAGAGCATCGAGATAGAGTAAGATTAGAAAGCTATCTTTCTTTTCTTGGCTTTTGCCAAAGCTTTAGTGTCTGAGTAGAGTTTGGACTTCGTTCAAATTTTACGAGCAATAAGATAAAATGAGAGCA
>JALVAU010000177.1 GCA_027011025.1 Campylobacteraceae bacterium
TGAAGCCCATATAAATCTTTCAAAGCAGCTTGAAAATAAAACCATGGGCAGATACTATCTTGCACTTATAGATTTACCTCTAAAGGATAATACTATAATTACACAGCCAATAGCTAGAAATCAGAAAAATAGACTTAAAATGGCAGTAGTCCCAAATGGCAAATTTGCCAAAAGTGCTTTTTTAAAATTGCTTTTATCAAATGATGAAAAATTTGAAATGATAGCCGCAAAACTCTATACAGGTAGAACACATCAAATAAGAGTACACTTAAATTCGCTTTCACGCCATATTTTAGGGGATAGTTTATATGGTTTTAAGAGCCAAAAGGGTAAAATAAACAGAGTAATGTTACATGCTTATATATTGTATCTTAGACACCCAAAGAGTGGTGAGTTTCTACAGGTAGAGGCGCCTCTGTTTGAAGATTTCAGAGATACTGTTTATAAATATTTTGATAAGGAAAAAATTCATGAAAATACTAAAAGTAGTGTTATTATCGATAGTTTCGATACTGATTTTTAGTGGTTGTCAAACAACCCCGGCAGTTCCAAAAAAACCTAAAATTGACCCTAGTTTACCAACAGTTGTCGGTATAAAAGCACTCTCTGACATCACGGAGATTGGTTTTGAATGGACGCCAAAATATGATGAGAGAGTTCAGGGGTACTATGTTTATAGATCAAATCCAAATGAACAGACAAATAAACTTCATAGGGTTGCTACGATAAATGATAGATATAGTTCGCATTTTGTTGATACAAAACTGAAACCACAAACAAGATACTACTATAGATTTTCAACTTTTTCACAAGATAAAAGAGAGTCTGTTCCGAGTGAAATGGTGACAGCCACTACTAAAAGAATGGTACCCTCAGTTGCATTTTTAAAGGCAATTGTTGGGCTTCCAAATCGCGTCAAAATCATTTGGAGACCATTAGAGTATCCTAGAGTTTCAGCATATATAATACAGAGAAATGATCTAAGCACTATGGAGTGGAAAGATATAGCAACTGTAGAAGGAAGATTGAGTGCTGAGTATATAGACAGTGGATTAAAAAATAACTATCTGTACAAATACAGAATCAAAGTAAAGACATTTGATAATCTCATATCTAAGCCGAGCCAAATAGTGGAGGCATCTACAAAGCCTCTGCCACCTATGATAGAAAATGTAAGAGCGACACACAATTTGCCTAAAAAGATACTATTGCAATGGGATGCTTCTTCAAGAAAAGATATTTCGTATTATAAAGTTTATAGAGCCCCGACTTCCATACTGTTTTATAGTTATTATGCTAAAACCAAAGAAAATAGATTTGAAGATCTTATAAACAGAAATGGGGCAAACTACTATTATAAGGTGACAGCCGTAGATAAAGATGGTTTAGAATCTTTAAAGCAACCTAGCCCGATAGTCGGCTCAACGCTAAGTGTCCCTGCCACTGTTTCAATCTCTTCTGTAAAACAGGATGGAAAAAGTGTAATGCTCTCTTGGATAGGAAATGATGATAGGGCTGTAAGCTATAATATAGAAAAGAAATTTAATGGTAAAACTCAAAATCTAACAGGACTTAGAGCCTTTAGTTATCAAGATAGAGATGTAATTCCAGGTGTCGAGTATGAGTATAGAGTTACCGCTATAGATAAATATGGCTTAGTTTCTAAGCCATCTGAGCCAGTAGTCATATCTATACCAAAAGAATAGATATTTATGCCAAATTTTAAAACCGATAGTATTGTTATGCCAAATTTTCCAATAAAATTTGGCAACAGTATGTTTTTATATAAAGCTTCCAACAACAAGGGTGAATCCTTGATAAAAGTATCTCAAAATAGTGAAGAATTTTTTATACAAATAAAAACAAAAGATGATGGTTTTTTAGTAAAAGCAGATAAAATTTCTAGTCCATCTCAAGTTGTCTTTGTTCAGCAAGCACTGAGAGATTTTAGAGACTTATGCCAATGCAGTATCTCATTTTCCAATATCGAGCCACAAAAAATTCAAAACAAAAAGAGATATAGAGTCTTAAAAGATATAGAATTTTTCATAAATAAGTTTATTGCTAAAAAAGAGGTATGGATAGAGATTGGTTTTGGAAGCGGGAGACATCTTTTACATCAAGCCAAGAGACATCCTGATATAGAATTTATTGGTCTTGAAATTCACAAACCATCACTTGTGCAGGTAGCAAAACAGTGTGATATACAAGAGTTACAAAATGTCTATTTGTTGGATTATGACGCAAGGATATTTTTAGAGTTTCTAAAATCCAACAGTGTTGGTAGAATTTTTGTTCATTTTCCTGTGCCATGGGACAAGAAGCCCCATAGAAGAGTTATATCTGGTGAATTTATCAATGAGTGTACTAGAGTCTTAAAGATAGATGGTACTCTTGAACTCCGTACAGATAGTCAAAAATATTTTGATTATTCGATGGAAGAGTTTCTAAAATTAAATACATTGGAGCTTAATTTAAGTAAAAATAGAGATTTGGATATAAGTAGCAAATATGAAGACAGATGGAAAAAACAGGAAAAAAATATCTATGATATAAGTTTAAAAAATACAGAAAAATCTCCTGCAAAAGAGATAATTAAAAAG
>JALVAU010000178.1 GCA_027011025.1 Campylobacteraceae bacterium
TCTCTAACATATGAAAAAGATGTAAAATTTAACAATATATAAATTACAGTGATAAATAAAGAGCTTAGAAATATGGGTTTCAATACTTTTTGTTTGCCTATTCCAAAAGACAACATACTCACTAATTCATTCATCTTTATCATTGAAATCATTGTGACAATTACAGCAAATATTATGGATAAAGGTAGTACATAGTTGATGGCATACATACTTTGAAACATAACATATAAGATTTGTAAATTTGCAGAATTTGGTAATTTTTTGTATGTTGTCAGCAGATCAATACTCACATAAAATAGTTCTAATGCAAAAAATATTATGAAAAAGTTCTTTAGATACCTACCTATAACATACTTTTGGTATATTTTCATTCATTTTCTTTTTTTGCTTTAAGGCTATATTGTTGCGATACCTCTCTTAGATTCTCTTTTGTCAAAACCAAACTTGCTTCTTTTGCATTTTTTATGATTTTTTCCAAATCTTCTTGTTGGTTTTTAGAAAAATCTGATAAAACATGAGGAATTACCTTGTCTCTACTTTGTGGCTTACCTATGCCTATACGCACCCTTAGGTACTCATTGCCTATGCACTCATCTATAGATCTAAGTCCATTGTGTCCGCCATGACCGCCACCAAATTTAAATTTCAAAGTTCCAAACGGTAAATCTAAATCATCATGTATAATTACTATATTGTCTGGCTTAAAGTAACTGTTGACTGCTTCTATACTTTGGCCTGAGAGGTTCATAAATGTCAGAGGCTTAAGAAGTAGTATGTTGGAGCTCTTATATAGAGCTCCTCTAAAACTACTTTTGTTTATGCGGGTAAAAGGAAGAGTTAGCAGAAGAGAATCTATAACCATAAAACCTACATTGTGTCTATTATGCTTATACTTCTCCTCTGGGTTACCTAATCCTACGATTAAATTCATTAGATTAGCACTATTTAGCTTTTATAACCCCGACAATTGCAATTCTATCTTCATCCATAATTTTAACTTTACTATCTGCTTTAATGTCTCTAACTAAAATAGTATCTCCGACATCCAAATCACTAACATCAAGTGTAAAGTTATCTGGAAGATTTTGAGCTGTACATTTTACGCAAAGTCTCTTTTTAGATTGTGCTAAAACACCCTTGTTTTTAAGCCCTTTTGGAGTTCCTGTGATTAAAACAGGAACCAAATATTTACTTAAAACATCTGGCAATGCAACTCTTAAATCAACATGCAAAAATTTACTTTTTACAGGATCTTTTTGATACTCTTGAATTACGACATTCAACTCTTGCTCCCCTACTTTTACAGGAAATGCGAGTGTTGTTTTATTTCTAACTGCTTTTATGAACTCATTCTCTTTGAATGCGGCATTGATATTCTCTATCCCTTTTCCATAAATGTTGGCAATTAGATAACCATTTCTTCTAAGCTCTTTAGTAGCTTGCTTTGTGATACTCTCTCTAACTATGCCTTCTAACATAACTGTCCTTTTAAAATTTTTTTAAGCTTGTGATTATACAAAAATAAAACTAAAATATTGATAAATCACTTTTTTAAACCAACGATATCCTTATCAATATTTTCTATCTCAAAATCTGATAATCGTCTTTTCTCCATTGTTTTTTGGGCATCGTAATAGTCTAGATCCATCAAAAGATCATTTTTACTCGTAGAGTTAGATAGCGCCTCTTTTTTAGAAATAATACCTTTAGCATAAAGTTCTAAAAGAGCCTGATCAAATGTTTGACAACCGTAAATATCTTTTCCCTCTTTTATGGCATCTGTTATCTCACCATCTCTACCCTCTAAAATTAAACTCTCAATCCTTGCATTTTTAACCAATATTTCTACTGCTGCTGTTCTTTTTCCCTCCACTGTTCTTACTAACCTTTGAGATACAACGCCTTGCAGGGTTGAAGCTAAACTCATTTTTATCCTATTTTGATCATGCCCTGGAAACATTCCCAAGATTCTGCCTATCGTCTCCTTTGCATCCACTGTATGTAGAGTTGAGAGGACTAGATGTCCTGTCTCTGCTGCATGCATTGCTATCTCTATTGTCTCTAAATCTCTCATCTCACCAACCAAAATAACATCTGGGTCTTCCCTCAGAGCCGCTCTTAGAGAGTCAGCAAAATTAAGAGCATCTTGCCCTATACCTCTTTGGTTTATGATAGATTTATCATCCTTATATATGAATTCCACTGGATCTTCTATCGTAATAATATGTTTTGAAAATTGTTTGTTTATACTATTTATCATCGAAGCCAAAGTTGTTGTTTTACCACTCCCTGTTGGACCTGTTACCAAGACTAATCCTCTAGGAATAGAGCAAAAATCTCTAACACTCTTAGGAAGACTCAATGACTCTATTGTAGGTAAAACCGCGGGAATTGCCCTAAAAACGGCAGATATTCCATCAATCTGAAAAAATATATTTACCCTGAAACGAAAATCATCATTTAACTTGTAGGTAAAATCTAGGTTTTTATTTTCCACTAATTCAACAAATCTTGTACGAAGCAACTCTTTTGCTAATGTAATACTATCTTTATGGGTTAAAACCTCTTTTGACAATGAAACTATTTGTCCATTAATCCTACCCCTAATGTTTGACCCGCTCTTTACATGTAGATCACTCCCATTGTTTTCAAGTAATTTACTAAGATAAAATCTTAGTTTTTTTGTCATTTCAAAAGTTAACTCGTCTATATTGATAGTGTAAAAATCTTTCATTTTTAACCGCCTAATGTTTCTAAAATTTCTCCGAAAGCCTCTTTAAAAGAGATTAAGCCCTCTTGCATCAATTCATCACAAACAACACTTAGATCGACTCCACTCTCTTTAATTCTCTTAAGCAGCAAATCGGTATCTTCCCCTATTTTTATTTTACTGTTTATCTTATTTGAGTGTATAAAATATTTTATTGTAGCAAGCGGTGCGGTATTTATAGAGTTTTTCAAAAGTAGTTCTCTTATATAGTAATCTGCCTCTAAATCATCACCCTTTACACCAGTACTTGCAAAAAGAGTCCTTATATTTTCCAATCCATAACTCTCTACAAGCTCATAAACTTTGATAGCATTGCAAATACCAACCTTGGATGTTGGAATACCTTTGTTTTTTAGTTGTTTATCAAGTTTTCTATCAAATCTACTTACAAAGACACTGATAACAGCTTTTGGAACACTCTTTCCTTGAAAAAGTTTAGTACCTTCACTAAGGGCATCCATGCATTTTTTTGCCTGTTGTGTTGAGAAAATCAGTGTTGCATTTACATTTATACCATCACTTATAAGCGCCTTCATGGCATCATATCCTGCTTGTGTAGCAGGAACTTTTATCATAACATTTGGCATGTTAATCTGAGAAAAAAGTCTCTTTCCCTCAGCTATAGTAGCTTTGGCATCATCACATAAAAAAGGATCAACTTCTATACTGATAAAACCATCATCTCCCCTGTTATATAGTGGGAGTAGTCTCTTGGCAGCTTTTTTTATATCCTTGATAGCCAAGGTTTCGTAAATCTCCTTTGGACTCTTTTTGGCTAAAGATTTTATATCATCTTTATATGCTTTAGAAGTTAATATCGCTGATTTAAAGATTGCTGGATTACTTGTAGCCCCATTTATAATACCTCTATCAATCAACTCAACAAATTCGCCATCTAAAAAACTTCTCTCTACGAAATCACACCATAATGAAAACTTCAAATCTTCTATATACATAGTTTATCCTCTAATATTTTAGTTAAATCTTTTTCATCAATCACAATATTTGCCTCTTTTTTTAAAATATCTTTTGCACAAAATGCGACTCTGGTTTTTGCATATTTGAACATAGAGACATCATTAGCCCCATCTCCAACAACCATTGTAGAATTCTCATCAATTTGAAACAGAGATTGTAATCTTTGCAACATATCTCCTTTAGAGAATCCGAACATCATATCTCCTCCAACTTCACCTGTAAGAATTTCGCTCTTTACATGTAGAGTATTTGAAAAATCTGCATCAAAACCCAATATCTCTTTTGCATAGCTCGTTGCATTTCTAAAACCACCACTAAAGACTACGACACTATAGCCTCTCTTTTTAAGCTCTTTTATCGTATCTTTTGCTCCTGGCATATATGGTAGGTTATGGCATATTTCATCCACTCTTTTCTTACTTAATCCTTTTAAAAATTTCACTCTTTGGGTAAGGCTCTCAAAAAAATCTATCTCTCCTTGCATGGCTCTGTTTGTAATCAAAGAGACCTTCTCTTCAAAATTCAACTCTTTTGCTAAAAAATCTATGGTCTCGCCATCCATCAAAGTTGAATCAAAATCAAAAACACATAATTTCATATTATTTATCCTGCTTGTAAAATATTGTAACAATTCTACATTAAATTGTTTAATAAACCAATAAAAAAAATATTTTAGAAATTTTATTAGCAAAATAGACTTTTTTATAGTATAATACTTGTCTTACTATATTAATCAATAATACTATACATTTTATAAGTGGGTATTTTATGAATATGAGCAGAGGATTTGTATGTTTGTTGATTAGTATAAAATTATTTTAAGGACAAGACAAGATGCAAATTTATGTTGGAAACATTTCCTATTCAACAACAGAGGAAGGTTTAGAAAACCTATTCAGCCAGTATGGTGAAGTAGAAGCAGTAAAAATTATTACTGATAGAGAGACAGGTAGAGCAAAAGGGTTTGGATTTATTACTATGAATGACGATGCAGCAGCTCAAAATGCAATAGATGAATTAAACGAAAAAGAATTCGAAGGAAGAACTCTTAGAATTAATGAAGCTAGACCAAGAGAAGAGAGACCAAAAAGAAATTTTAACAATAGATTCTAAATTTCAACACTACGCAAGATAATCTTACTAAAATGTATGATTATCTTCTTAATTAAAAAGAGAGATTTAAAAATCTCTCTTTAATAATGCCTCAACTTTTAAGATTGTGAGCATACTATCATCCCTTTTACCAACACCATATATCATCCCTGTTTCAGAGTGTATAGTCTCAGGTGGCGGATCGATTCTGTCTCTCTTTATTCTGATAGCTTCAGTAAGTCTATCTATCACAAATCCAGCAATATTTTCTTTGCCTTTTAATACAATATATCTTGTATCATCGCTTTGCTTTGCAGATTCTAAATTAAATTTTTTTCTAAGATCGATTAGCGGTATAACATCACCTCTTAGATTAAAGACTCCAAGCACATAATCAGGAACTTGTGGTACTCTTGTATATTCTATGGGTTTTATAATCTCTTGAATACTTAAAATTGGTATAGCATACTCTTCATTTCCTATTATAAAGCCCACTAATTGCACTACATCATCTATAACTTTCTCGGGCTCACTTATCTGCTTCTGTTGTTTTTGTAAAACTTTGTTCAATTGATCATTCATCATTTACTCCGCTAGCAATTTTATATTTTTTCTAACAACACTCTCTAGGTATTCAGGTGAGTAAGGCTTTGTTATATATTCGCTCATGCCAGACTCAACACCTCTTAATCTATCTGATTTTGAAGTTCTTGAAGTTACTGCTATCAATGATAGATGCTTATATTTAGAGTATTTTCTGATTTCAGATGCTAAAGTATATCCATCCATCCTCGGCATCTCTATATCAATCAAGACTGCGTCAAAATTATATTCTCCAGACTTTATGATATTTAGAGCCTCCTGACCATTTGTTGCCTCTACCAAACTTATACCGGTAGGAGTTAAGGCCTTTTTCATAATATTTCTATCCATCTTGCTATCATCTACTATCAACACATAATAGTCACTTGGCTTCTCTTTGACTTTTTGTGCGCTTTGAGTATCAGCCGTGATATCAATACTTATATTTTTTGCCAAATCCATCAATGCGGCTACATCAACTATAAGTGTTACCCTTCCGTCACCCCTTATAGTAGCACCGGCTATTCCATCTATACCTTTGAGATAATCTCCCATAGATTTGATAACTATCTCTTCTTGCCCGACAAGAGTATCAACTATCACACCTAGTTTTGACTCAGCTAAACCGATAACAACTACATAAGCATGCTCATTGTTCTCATACACTTGATCTACGCCAAAGATATCTGAGAGTCTAACCAAAGAGAGAACTTCATCTCTAAGCCTTAGTACATTTTTTCCCTCAATAGTATATATCTCATCTAAAGGAATTCTTACGGTTTCCAGAACTGACGCTAAAGGAATAGCATAAAATTCTTCTTGCACACCAACCAAAAGAGCCTGGATAATAGCTAGGGTCAAAGGAATCTTTAATTTTATAATCGTTCCCTTATCTATCTCACTATCAACATCTATAATACCGTTTAGTTTTTCTATATTTGTCTTAACAACATCCATGCCAACACCACGACCAGAGACACTTGTGACTTGCGCTGCAGTAGAAAAACCCGGTTTAAATATAAGAGCATAAGCCTCTTTATCACTCATGGTATCGGCTTCTCTCTCATTTATAATGCCCTTCTCTAAGGACTTGCTTCGAAGCATGTCTGGATCAAGACCTTTACCGTCATCTACTATTTCGATAACTATATTGTTCCCTTCATGGTACGCTTTTAGCTCTATCGTTCCGCCCTCAGATTTCCCTTTGAGAAGTCTAGTATCGCCATCTTCTATACCATGATCACACGAATTCCTGATAATATGAACTAAAGGATCTCCTATCTCCTCTACAATTGACTTGTCAAGTTCAGTCTCTTCACCTGTGATTTTGAGCTCGATTGATTTTCCTAACTCACGAGAAAGGTCTCTAACCATTCTTGGAAATTTATTAAATACTTTTGCGACAGGAAGCATCCTTGTTTTCATAACTGCAATCTGCAGATCTGTTGTCACCAAAGATACAGAAGATACCACCTGATTCAACTCTTCTAAAAATTTTTCTCCCTCATATCTCTCTTCTACATCATCATATATCTTAAGTAGTCTATTTTTTCCTAGAACTAATTCACCTATAAGGTTCATAAGATGGTCTAGTCTTTTAACTTCGACCCTGATAGTCTGTTCAATTGCACTTGCTGGCTGTTTTTTAACAGGAGCTTTAGTAGGGCTTTTAGAAGAAGTTTTTACAGGAGCTTTAGGGGTAGGTTTTGGTTTTTCTACCTCTTTTTTAGATTGTTGCACCTCTTTTGCCGGCGCAGTACTTTCTCCCTCTTCTTTGAGAGCTTTTTTCTTCTTCTTTTCCTCTTTTTTCTCTTTTAAAAGTCTTTCAATTTCAGCTTCAACCTCATCATCACTCATTTTAGAGTAATCGATATCTTCTTCTGCTTCACTTTCATGCTTGGGTTCTACTGCTTCTTTTGCTACTGGTTCTTTTGCTACTGGTTCTTCTTCAGGTTCTTCTTCTGCAATCTCTTCTTTTTCAATTGCCTTACCTTGCGAAATTGCATCCAACCTACTACATATATCTGTTATATCCATCCCTATATCTGTATCATTTCCATTGTCTCTGATAGCTTCTAATAACTCTTTCATCATATCTATAGACTCTAAAACAACATCCATAATTGCAGGTTCTATCTTTAACTCACCTTTTCTAGCCTTATTCAAGACATCTTCCATATGGTGTGTTAGTCCTGTCAATACATCAAAATTAAGGAAAGATGAAGAACCCTTTACTGTGTGAGCAACTCTAAATATACGATTTAACAGTTCTAAATCTTCTGGGTTATTTTCAAGCTCAACCAAATCTTGATCAATCTGCTCAATCAACTCAAAAGCTTCTACCAAAAAATCTTCCATTATTTCTTGCATATCATCCATAGCTCAGCCTTTACTCTTCATCTTTTATATGCGATTTTAAAACAGTTGAAATCTCTTTATAAAAAACCGCCGCATCAAATTTTGTCAAATAGGCCTCACCGCCCGCCTCTTTTCCTCTTAATTCACTAAAATGGTCACTAATAGATGAGTTAAACACTATAGGTACATTCTTAAATCTATCATCATCTTTTACATTTGCAGCAAAATGAAAACCATCCATTTGCGGCATTTCAACATCACTTATTATTATCTTTAACTCTTTATCTAGCCTGTCACCATAAACGCCATAAAGCCCTTCAAGTTTTTGCAAGCCATCTAAGCCATCCTTTGCTTCAGTAACTTTCAAGCCCATCTTTTTCAAAGCATCACTTACGAGTTTTCTTGCTACCATGCTATCATCAAGAACAAGCGCAGTACCTTCTAGCTGCATGATTTCGTTTGTATCCATATCAGTTCTAGGTTTATAAAATCCTAACTCTTCAACTACACTTTCTAAATCCAATATAAGTAGAACTTCATCATTTTCTATTCTAGTCACTCCTGTGATTTGGCTCTTATCTAATGTTCCCATGCCAGACACAAAAGATGCCGGTTCTATATCCTTCCAGCTGATTCTTCTTATTCTTTTGGCTTCATGAACAATAAAGCCGATAAGCACATCACTAAATTCAGTGATAACAATTCTAGGTTTTATCTTGCTATCAACCGGTTCACTGATATTCATCCATTTTGCCAAATTTACAACAGGGATAACAACCCCTCGTAAATCAAAAATACCCTCTATATATTCAGGTACCCCCGGAAGTTGTGTTAAGTTTGGTATCTTTATAATTTCTCGAACTTTCGATACATTTACCCCATATATACCTTCGTATATCTCATCACCGTCTTGCTTAAAAATACGAAAATCCACCAGCTCCATCTCATTAGAGCCTACTTTTAGCACGTTGTCATCAAACATCGTAGCCCCTTAATTGTATTTAGGCATCGCCCTTTATTTCTAAAAACTTTATCTCTGGTGATAATTGTACAATAAAATAACTTTGATTGCACGCAAAAGATGAAAAATTTATATATTTATATTTTTTATTTTCAAAATTCCTATTTTGGTGATAGTGTCCTTCTGCTATTATATCTGCTTCAAAAAGGTGATTTTTAGAAATTTTGCTCTCTATAAGCTTTTCAAAATTTTTAATTTTGGAGCAAATATTTTTCTTTAAAAGATCACTTTTTATCTTTTTAGATATAAAGAAATCTCCAATTCTATCT
>JALVAU010000179.1 GCA_027011025.1 Campylobacteraceae bacterium
TTTACCCTATTCTTCATTTATAGAAGCTAAATTCACACTATGATCAATATCATATGATTTTTCAAACATTTCCTTCGCAATTTTTGTCATACATATCCTTTAGACAATAGTCGCGCGCAAGCGGGGGGATAAACAGTGGTCAAATTGATACTTTGGTCTTTTGATTTTATCTGTTCAACACTCAAAAGCTTTAATTATCGACAGCTTTTCATTTGTTCTTTTTCAAAGGATTTATTGTCTAAGAGCTTAAAGTTTCATCGTATTTGTGAATTTAAAGCTAGTTTTATTCCGAGCCCCAAAAATACTGCACCAACTACTTTATCTAGCCAAATACCATATTTTTTATTTTCACGAATTTTTGATGATACTCTTGATGCGAAAAGTATATATACCCCTTCAATTACAATTGCAACTAAAATTATGATAACACCAAGATATATAAATTAAAATGGTATAGATCCATAACCTTCTCGTATAAATTGAGGTAAAAAAGCCATAAAAAATATTGCAACTTTAGGATTTAAAACATCTATTAATACACCTTGCATAAAAACTTTCCAAAATGTATCATTTATCTGCTTATTTTCAATATTAAATTTTGTGCCTGAACTCTTCAAAGACTTATATGCTAAATACAATACATCTGAACCAGGTGCTATATTTAATAAAATGGCAATACCGATAAATGTAAACCAAAAATCATAATCTATCATATTTTACTCCAATATTTTTTTAGAATAACGGTCGCGTGAAGCGAGCAACAAACAACGCTTGAGTTCACCGGTCTTTACATGGCGGAGCAGAGTAAAATCTAGTGACACGATTTGTTAGCCAAAATACTTTTTTTCCTTTTTATGTGACTTTATTACTCCACCATATCAAAATCACACACTAGCAATCAACATAAAGAAGCCACTATAAGTTAATACCTTATGTTTTGTTTTTTCTTTTCTTGACAGATTCTTTGTAATAATTATCTGGTTGGTCGTTGTATTTTCCCTCTTTGATCAACAACGCCTTATATTTTTCAATACCCATTTTCTCTGCTAGGCGAATCATCTCTTTTAACCTTTTTGATGTGTCGAGATTCCGTCCGTCACTAAACCACAGCTCCAGATAGTTGGCTTCTGCCTGAACATAATTAAAGACGGTCATTTCAAAGGTGCCCTGCCTCTCCTGCTTGCCATCTCCAAGAAAGGCCAAATTCTGAAAACCCACATATATTTTTTTCCGATAATCAAATACTCTTCTATAGGGAGGGGCTGCCATTTGATCGCGCCTGCCGTTTAGCTGATCTGTCTGGAGGGTGAATTGTGTTGGAAAATGGTTCACGCCAAATTCGATTATCTCTATCGCCTCTTTTTCCATTCCTAAAACAGGTGTCGAAGAGGCTTCTAGAATAAGGTGTTGATGCGTAAGGATCGAAGCATACTTCTTCATTGTTTCTATCCATGCATCACGGATCTTACCTTTGAAATCACCATGTTTCTTCCAATTTTTCATATCGTCTGGGTTTTTCGCGAGATGCCATTCCGGACTGTTCATACTCGGGCCAGCCAAAGTGACAGCAACAAAATAGGGATCGTTTTTGTATCTCTTCAAAAACCGTCCTACGGATGAGAACCATGTTTCAAGATAGGTCTTGTCCCAGGGAAGAGGAAAGCGTATTTTTTTGCCATAGTTTCTATGGTGAGGGTTTGAGTCTCTGGATTTAAAAACCCGAATGCTCCTGTCATAAACCCATCCTGGTGAATGCGTACCGGGAACTAATGTTAACTTATACGGCTTGTTATACTTGTGTGCTAACTTAATAATCTGATCGAGCTTTTCAAACTTCATCCTACCTTCAATAGGCTCAAAGTCATCCCAACCACTATGAATATAGAGGCAATCAATATAGGAATTCTCACGCAGTACTCTCTCGATGCTTTGCAAAGTGAGTCTTCCCTTATAGTATTTCTTGGCTGGCACCATCCAAACCAAGCCATGATATTCTAAGTTATCCTTTTTTAAATACTCAGGCCTATTCTGGCTCTGTGCAAAAAGCCCGAAAGGTAACAAAACAACAATATAGAATATAAGAATTAGTTTCATGATGTTTCCTTTTGTGGTAACGATTGTCTTGAGAAATAAGTTCCCCTTGGGATAGCTTATGCTGATTTAAAAGTTTTTTTTAAGTTTAAACTTAAAAAGTTGTTGGGTAACTTATTTCTCTCTAATTGCTTGTTATGTGTTGTGTTCAAGTCCGTTTTACACTTTTTGCTTTGTTTATTTTTTAAACTGTCTCTCAACTATTTTTTTAGAAATAATAATTCTTGTATGTTTAGCTTCTGCAATTTGAGTGTTATTTAATTTGGCAACAATGGAAAAGGTCAGTTTTTTCTTTTCTTTCTTGATAAGTTTTGAACGAATAGAGACTTTGTCACCTTTTTTTGCCATCCCCATATGTTGGATGTCAATACTTTTACCAACGGTAATATAATTTTCATCTATAGTATCTATAGCCAGTTTGGCTGAAACTATTTCCATCCATTTTACTAAAATATAAGTTCCGAGTAAATCGGGAAGATCAACACTTATA
>JALVAU010000180.1 GCA_027011025.1 Campylobacteraceae bacterium
TGATTGTTGTCGTAGGCTGTAATTGGTTTATTGCATCCTGTTAAAAATAGTAAACAACCTAAAAATAATAGTTGTAATGTTTTAATCATTTTTTATTTCTTTTTTAGAAGAGTATATCTAAAAGAAAATTAGGATACTATAATACTTATAACTAAGAAGTTTTTAAATAAAAGAGGTTATCTAATGAGTATTATTTATAACACCCCATACTGCCAACTAAAACACCTGAAAGCTCAAAACGCCATCTTTTGCCAATGGAAACAGTTCTGCAAAGGAGATGACTATCGTGAGCCATTAAAATTTGCTACACAAGAGATAGAAAAACACCAAATCACCACATGGATAACCGATACAACTAATGGTTTTGAGAGTGAAGAGGCAGATACTAAGTGGCTCTTAGAGGAGTTTGTACCTAGTATGATTAGTAGTAGCATTGAAAAAGTTCTGTTTATCATAGCTAATGATAGCCCTCTAATGAACGAGATAAAAGCTCAAAAGGTGGCTTTAAGTCAGTTTTTTGAGGTAGAGTTGGTGGAGAGTATAGATAAAGTAATAAATGATAAAATATAACTATATAAAATTGGAGAAGACGTAAAATGAGTAGCTATAAACCACCCTATACAATAACCAATAAAATTTTAAAAACTGTTAGTGATATTGTTGAGCTTGTTAGTGAACTAAA
Source organism: Campylobacteraceae bacterium (assembly GCA_027011025.1). Classification (GTDB taxonomy): domain Bacteria; phylum Campylobacterota; class Campylobacteria; order Campylobacterales; family Sulfurospirillaceae; genus JAADIZ01. Next base: position 683 of record JALVAU010000180.1, read on the forward strand.
CCATGTTAAAAAAGAGTTAGCTACTCCAAAACTTCGTAAAAAAAATAGAATAAAATCCATTACAGGTACATTACAGATAGAGGGTAACAGCTTCACCGAAGAGAAAGTGACAAATGTCATCAATGGTAAAACGGTACTAGGAACCCTAAGAGAGATAGAAGAGGTAAAAGGTGCTATTGAAGCTTATGATTATTTGGAAAAGTACGACTACAAAAAAGAGAAAGATTTACTCCTAGCTCATAAATTTCTAATGCAAAACATCTTAAACAATGCAGGAAACTATAGGCATAGCAATGTAGGAGTTGGTGGAAAAGATGGTGTAACTCATGTTGCCCCACCACCAAACATGGTGCCACAACTTATGGGAGATTTATTTGAGTGGTTAAAGCATACCGATGACCATCTGCTCGTTGCAAGTTGTGTGTTTCATTATGAGTTTGAGTTTATACACCCCTTCAGTGATGGCAATGGTAGAGTTGGAAGACTTTGGCAGAGTGTGATTTTAAACCAATATAAAAGTATTTTTGGTGCGATACCTATTGAGAGTGTGGTTAGAGAAAATCAAGAAGCATACTATAAGGCTTTAGAAGATGCAGGGAGCATTGGAGAGAGTACTCCTTTTGTTGAGTTTATGCTTGAAATTATTTTAAAAACACTTATAAAAGTTCAAAAAGAGAATGTCCCTAGAAATGTCCCTAAAAATGTCCCATTAAAACGGTTAGATGAAATAGTAAATATGATGAAAAAAGATAAAAGTATAACAGCGTTAGAACTCGCAGATAAGTTAGGTGTAACAGACAAGACTATTAAAAGAGATATCGCTAAACTTAAAAATGAAAATAGAGTAGTTAGGGTTGGTAGTTTGAAAAGTGGTCATTGGGAGATTGTAGATGAGATTTAACAAAAAATTAGTTTTAAACTCCTATCTGTTTTTTGAAGTGGAGTTATCATGATATTAACAACAGTACTAATACTCTTAGCCCTCATTCATCTCTATTGGATTTTTGGAGAGTTTGGTTTAGACCAAGCACTACCTAGCAATGAACAAGGCGAAAGAATGCTCAATCCTAGTAAGTTTATGACGTTAGTTGTGGCTTTTATTTTATTTGGCTTTGCATGGGTTTCGTACCGTTTAGATATAGATTCTCATGCTTCATGGGTAGATACAATGGGTTGGGTATTGGCACTGCTATTTTTTCTAAGAGCCATTGGTGATTTTAATATGGTTGGTATCTTTAAAAAGATAAAGCAGACAGAGTTTGCTAAATATGATAGCCTTATTTATATACCTCTTTGTTTTATGATTTCACTTGGTTTTGTTTTGAAATTAGTTATTTGAGAGAGCAATATGAACTCCTACAACACACTACTATGGCTACATATCATTTCTGCTTTTTTATTGCTGTTCCCATCAATCTTTATACCCCAATTATTTCATCTGTATAAGAGTAAAAAAGGACAACAACTTTTACAGAGGATACATATAATCATAGGCATAGGAGGGTGGATACTTTTATTATCAGGAAGTGCAATACTCTATTTACAAAATGGAGCGATGCTTTCATTTTTGTGGATGCAGTTTTCATTGATTTTATTTGTACTCATTCAAGCCATTGACCATTTTTGGGCAGACAAACAAGAAGAGATGTTAGAGAGTGGGGATGCAATAGATACAAGCAGATTAAAAATATGGACAATAATTAAGCTCTTGGGTTATGGGCTGATAGCTTTATTGATGGTGGTACAACCATGCTAGAAACCTCTATTATCCTCTTTCCTCTTTTTTTGCTAATAATTTAAAATAGGCGGTTGTATCCATTTCAATATTAATGGTTGTATCTGCTTTTTATTGTTGTTTCCTTCTATTATAAAGATAGTTATAAGAGCAGTTATAGGG
>JALVAU010000181.1 GCA_027011025.1 Campylobacteraceae bacterium
TCTTTTAAGAGTAGCACCAATTATCTACTGCTTCAATTCTTCGGAGATGATTCAAAAGCAAAAAATATAGCCAAGGCATTTTCTCCAAAGAAAAATGCAAATTTTGTAAGATTTTTCAAGCCAAATTTAGGTGAAGCACTATTTTTGTTGCAAAACAGAGCAAAAGAGTTAAATATAAACATAAACAGATATAGCCTATCTCACCTATATCAACTACAAAATGAAGATATAGCACTCTGCATAAATGATCTAGAAAAGTTAAATATTTTAGATAAAGAGATTGAAGTAAGAGATATAAATGAGCTTATATATGGGCTTGGAAGTGTTGGTATGGATGAGTTTATATATGAGCTTTTGCAAAAAAAAGATATAAGAGAATCCTATGCAAGGCTAATGGAGTTGGGTAGTGCTGATGAGATAAAAATAATAAATGCCATAGAGTCATATCTTAGTCAATTGTTTCTATTTTATTCCTATATAAAGATACATGGAACTTTTGATGCAAGATCTGTTCTTGGTTATCCTCTTCCACCAAATCTTGCCAAAGAGCGCTCAACTCTGTGCATGATGTTTGATCTGAAAACTTATAATACCATCTTTAAGCATCTTCTTCAAATTGAATATAAACTAAAAAAAATACAAAATATAGACAAAAGCTCTATGCTTTTATCAGCATTAATAAAACTTCAAAGTTTATTATAGTATAATCGCGTCCTTAAGCTTTTTTGCTTAATATTAAACATCCTTACTCAAGTTATGGGTGAAAACCACAAGGAGAAAAAATGCGACATTACGAGTTACTTACAGTACTCAAGCCTACTCTCACAGAAGAGGAGACAAGAGCAAAAGTAAACTTCTTAAAAGAAGTTTTAGAAAAAAATGGTGCACAAATTGCAGCATTTCAAGAGATGGGAACAAGAAGACTTGCATACCCTATAGAAAAACTAGAACGAGGGTACTATAGTGTTTTCTATTTTACTGCTCCTACAACTGCTATACTAGAAGTTGAAAGACTTATTCGTATCACTGAAGAGTTCATCAGATTTATGAGTGTTAAGTATGAAAAAACAAAAGAGTTAGCATATTGGAATAGACAAGTTGAAAAATTTGCTTCCAAAGTTGAAAAAGAGGTAAAAATAGAAGAGACTCTAAAAGAAGAATCCCCAAAAGAGGCAACAACCCAAGATTTAGTATCTGAAGAAGTTGTATCTGTTGTAGAGACTGAAGTAGAAACAGAAGAAGTTAAAGCAACACAAGAGTAAGCAAAGGAGTCACAATGTACAACAGAATAATTTTAGTCGGTAATTTAACAAGAGATCCTGAACTTAGATATATGCCAAATGGCGGTGCGGTATGCACAACAGGAATTGCAACAAACAGAAAATTTAAAAAACAAGATGGAAGCCAAGGCGAAGAGGTGTGTTTTGTTGATATCACTTTTTTTGGCAGAACTGCAGAAGTTGCAAATCAATATCTTAGACGAGGTAAAAAAATCTTGGTCGAAGGCAGACTGAAATTAGACCAATGGACAGACCAAAATGGCGGAAAGAGAAGCAAACACTCTGTAGTAGTTGATAATATGCAGATGCTTGACTCAAAAAACTCAAATGATGGTGGTGGCTACAGTCAAAATAACACATCCGGCGGAAGTTACAATGCTCCGCAAGAGAGTTATAAACAACCTGCTGTACAACAACAAAGTGACAATATACCAGATATCAATATCGATGAAGATGAGATACCGTTCTAGAAATTAAAGGATAAAAAATGGCTGAAAAAAGAAAATATGCAAGAAAATATTGTAAATATTGCGAAGCGAAAGTAGAATTTATGGATTACAAAGAGACAAAGATGTTAAAACATTCACTCTCTGAAAGATATAAAATTATGCCTCGTCGTCTCACAGGAAACTGTAAAAGACACCAAGAGATGGTAGAACTTACAATCAAAAGAGCCAGAGCGGCTGCTTTGATTCCATATGTAGTAAATACAAAACAGGTAATTGCTACACCATTTGATCTACTAAATCAATAAAAAATCAATAAGCAGGGTATGATAGAAAACTCATTGCACCCTGCTTGCTACAAGAAAAGCCTCTCCTGCCCTATTCTATAAATAGCAAAATCATATTTAACGGGATCATATAAATCTAATTTTTTTAGTGAATTTGTCAACTCTATAACTGATTTGAAATCATAAGTTTTTCGCTCTATCAATCCTAGCTTCTGACCTATTTTAAAAGTATGAGTATCTAAAGGTATCAATAGATCTTTTTTATCCACTTTTTTCCACAGTCCTAAATCAAGATTATCACTTCTAACCATCCACCTTAAAAACATATTCCATCTTTTGTATGGCGATGTTGGTCTTTTTTTCGGAATTTTTCCTACTAAAAACTCATAACCTCTTGACCTATATGGGTTTATATCATAAATCGCCTCTATAAGCTTGTATATGCCATCCATAACATCTGAATTTTTAGCATACCCTTCTAAAAATACTTTTTCTAGCGTAGTGATTTTTTTTAGCTTATTAAGAGTTATAAAAATCTCTTTTGTATCTCTTGAAGATTGAAATCTATAGTACTTGTTGTCTAACTCCTGCTCGATTGCAGATATATTTGCATCCAAAAGAGCGAAGTTTAGAGAGCTTAAAAATTTAACTATCAAGTTTGCATTGCCATAAGCATACATAGCGCATATCAAAGATATATACTCATCTTTGTATCCCCTTGCCACCAAAAGCGGATCTGCTTTTTGCAAACTTAATTCATTTTTATCATCCCTTTTTTTAACCTCTTTGTCTAATAACTCTTTTACTTTTTCAGAATCAAACACCTATCAACTCTTTATCATTTGTTTTGCTTTGGAGATAATCAGAGATATTTATAAGTGAAAATGTCACCAAAAAGATAAAAAAACCCGGGAAAAAACTGAGCCACCAAGCTATACTTATGACCTCTTTCCCCTCACTGATAATTGTACCCCAGCTAATTTGAGGTGGAGTTATACCGATACCTAAAAAACTAAGTCCACTCTCTGCTAATATTGCTCCACTAACACCAAATGTAAAACTGATAAAAAATATAGGAGCAATTAAAGGTGTATAGTATTTTAGGATAATTTTCCAAGGGTTAAGATTTGCAATTTTTAAGATTTTGATAAATGGCATTTGAGAGATCGCAAAACTCTCACTCCTTATCATTCTAGCCATTCCCATCCAGCCTGTAACAGATATGACAATTATCAAAACTAAAACAGAAGCATTCACATAGCTGATGAGAGCCAAGAGGAGAAAAAAAGTGGGGAATGTCAAAAAAAGATCTATCAAGACAACTATGCTTTTATCTACTACGCCTTTAAAAAATCCAGCACTTATACCTATAATAAGCCCAACAAAACTAGCTATAAATGCACTTAATACTCCAATAATCAAGGAAACCTGTCCACCTTGCATGAGTCTTGCAAAAAGATCTCTTCCTAGTCTGTCTGTGCCAAACAAATGTTTAAAAGATGGCTCTAAGAGTATAGAATTTGGGTCCAACTCATAAGGTGAAACTCTATAAAAATAGGGCATCAAGAAAGAGAAAAAAAATATAAAACATAGTATTGATATGCTTATATAAGGAATTTTTTTCAACTTATTGTTTGATTCCTAAAAGGGTATTTAACATCTGATCTACAGTTGTTATCACTTTTGCATTTGCACCGTAAGCTGCTTGAAATTTTATCAGATTTGTTAGTTCTTCATCCGTACTTACTCCACTTATGGATTGAAATTCTGCTTGAACAGTATTAAAAAGAGCCTTTGAAGTCTCCTGTGCTCTTCCTGCTGATTCCCCGTCTGTTGCAATTCTTGTTGTTACGGAATTGTAAAACCCGCTTAGTGTATCTTCTGTTATAGTATTGTTTTTTCTAAAAAAATCAACATTATCGTATTGCAACTGAACCATATCGTTTGCTACATCATTATTTCCATCTACTGGAGCTTTATATCCTTGCACTAAACTAGAGTCATTCAATAAATCCCTATTTACGGAGATAGTATTTGCATCATTACCTGTAAAAAATTGATTTATACCTATTGCTCCTGGAAAATTTGTACCATTATCTTCAAAAGAGATAGTATAGTTTTGGGAAGCCTTATCTGGATTTGCCGGATTTGGACTTATAGAAAATATACCGTCATCTGCTCCGTATGTTGCAAGAAAATAATCATCTATATCATTTGTTGAGTTATTATCGCCATTGTCATCGCTACTGTTGTTTATTTGCGCAACTATACTATCTGATGTTGTGCTATCATTCATGGTTGTTAACTGATTTATATTTATCTCTTTCCTCCCTACTTCTACTCCATTATTATCATACATCACCAAATCAAACGAACCTGTTTTGACATTTAAATCAGAATTTAACAGGGGTGTATTGGAACTTATAGTTGCATGAGTAGGAGACTTCATGCTTGCACTTGCGCTTTTTGCATATATGTTATTTGTTTGGTTAATAAGAGTATTTGCAAAAGTATCCAAATCATCCACATAACCTTGCACAATTCCATCTGAGGGATATCCGGCATTGGTACTTTTATCTATAGTTCTTCCTCTTATATCAAGCATCGCTCCTACTTTTCCACCTCTTATCTTATCTGTAATTTCATACTTTGTACCGTCTTGTGACTCTGAATATATAGAGTAGTATCTACTCTCGTTATCCTTGTTCTCTATCACAAGAGGGTGAAATGTTGATCCATCTACAAATGAATTCCCAGCGATATTTAGATGATAATCCATACCCTGATCTGTTGCATTTGCATCAACGGTATTAAGAGAAGTAAGTTGTGATTTAGAAGTCGATATATCTAATATTTTTGAAAGTGTTAGTTCCAAACTATCTCTTTTATCTCTAAGATCATTAGCTTGATTTGGCTTTGTACTTTCTATTTTTGAAATTTCTTTATTCAAATCAGCTATTCTCTCTCCTATAGAGTTTGCTTCATCAATATTTATTTTTAACTGATCATTTACGGAATCTTGAAAACTTCTCAATGTACTTCTTGTACTGCTTAAATTTTCACTAAGAGTTGAAGCATTTTGAACAAGAGCTATCTTTTGAGAACCATCATTTGCATTGGAACTTAGATCATTCCAAGAATTAAAATAATTTTTTAAATCTTGCGATATACCCAAATCTTGCAAATCAGGAAAATATTTTGCTACCTCTTCCAAGGATTGTTGCATATAGTCATCATGAGATAGTGCATTTGAGCTATCTTTGTATCTTGAATACACAAATTCATCATGTATCCTGACTATTTGTGTAACCTGCACCCCTTCGCCCACATCACCGGGAATTGAGTGAAGAGGAACTGAAGCAGATGTTGAAACTCTCTGTCTAGTATAATAATCATTATTCGCATTTGCTATATTGTGACCGGTTACATTTGTTGCTGCCTCTGCGGCAGTCAATCCAGAATAACCGACACCTAGTGTGTTAAAAAGACCCATTACGCTCTCACTTTCAATATACTTGCAGGCTTATGATGGGTTTTATGATATCCTTCCATCTCGCATGGGAATACTTTATCTAGCAATGTATTGTAGAATTCGCTTATAATAACTACAAACTTTGCATACTGTTTATTTAAATCTTTCAATCTATTTAATTTTATTTTCATATCATTTAATAAGCTTTTTTCTTCATCTTTGAGCACTTCTTCTAAATCTGATTCTTTTTTATCTTTAACAAGTTTTATCAACTCATTATCTAAAAGTGATTTTTTATTTTCAAAAGACTTAAGGAGATCATTTTTTATCTTTGTTCGCTCAAAAACTAGCTCATGATTTGCTTTTTTTATATCTTCTATATCTTTTTGTGTCAAATCGATTAAGCTCTCTACATCTTCGATAGAGCTCTTAAGATAGTGTAGTAACATTTTGTTCCCTTTTTCTATAAGGGTTAGATAAGTTCATCCAAAATAGATTGAGCGGTCTCTTTAATATTTAACTTATAAGTACCACTCTTTAATTGCTCTTTGATAGTCTCAACTTTATCTAACTCTTTACTTTTTTTAACAGGCTCTATGCCTTTTTTCTCTTTGGCATCTTGCATATTTTGTAAGTAAGCCGAGCTTCGTGCTCCAACATTTGAAACCATTTTATAGCCTTTATAACTGCTTAAGAGTAAGCATTTTTTATTCTCATAAACTACATCGACAAAAAATGGTAAAACTTTAACCTCTGGTTTTTAAAAAATCGAACAACATTTGACTAAATCCAAACTTTCCACCCATTGCATTGCTTATAGCATCATTATACATGGAGTTATATATCTTATCTCCTGCATCTTTTTGAAAAAGAGTGTTTTCATTTTTCAATGAAACATCTAGTATTTTTTTGATAAAAAATGCTTCAAATTTATCTGTTGTCTCTTTTAATTTTACATCATTTGCACTGCTTAAATTTGATGGCACTTTCATACTATTTGCATAAGAGAGTGCTATTTGGTTATCTATACTGTTTGTCATTAAATTATCTCCAGTTTTGCATTTATTGCACCTGCTCTTTTGATATTTTCTATAATAGAGATTATATCCTTGGGTTTTGCCCCTAATTTATGTAGAGCTCTTGTGATATTTGCTACCGTTATCTCGTTATTATCCATATTTAATTGATTTTTATTTACTGCTATATTTACACCATCACCCATATCTACCTCTGTTTTACCCTTAGGGATAGTTTTTCTTGGTTCAATCTTGATGGTTATATCACCATGGGTAATCACAACAGGGCTTACATGTATATTTATACCACTCACAACTGTCCCTGTTCTCTCATCAATCACTATTTTTTCCTCTTTTTTATAATCCACACTTATATTTTGCACTTTTGCCAAAAATTCAACCATTGACATATCTTGGACTTTTTGAAGCTTTATCGTTCTTGGGTCTATAGCTATTGCAACTTTTTCATCAAAAAAAGAGTTTAATGCTTTTTGTATATTTATGGCTGTATTAAAATCTGATCTCTTTAAACTTAGATTTGCAAATTTTTGATTGTAAATATCATATACAACATCTCTCTCAACCAATGCCCCATCAAATATACTCCCGTTTGTGGAGTGATTTAACTGTCCGCCGCCCTTTCCATTCATCCCACCAATAGTAATAGAGCCTTGAGAAAGTGCATATATCTTGCCGTCCACTCCTTTTAACGCTGTCATAAGAAGAGTACCGCCCTCTAGCGACTTTGCATCCCCTATGGAAGATATGACGACATCTAGTTTATCTCCCTGTCTGGCAAATGGGGGGAGTGTCGCTGTTACTATAACTGCTGCTATATTTTTTGATTTTATGTCTGCTGGTTTTATCTTTACATTAACAGTTTGTAGCAGATTTGACAAAGATTGCAAAGTAAACTTTGATGAAGAACCATCTCCTGTACCATTTAGACCGACAACCAAGCCATATCCTATGAGTTTATTATCTCTAACACCTATGATATTGGCTATATCTTTAATCTTTTCAGCTTGAAGATAAGATATATTTAGGAATAGTAAAATAGATGCGATGATTAGTTTCATCATTTTCCTTTTATATGTATTATGATACTATACAAAGCAATTTATGTTCCAAAGGCTGATGATTTTTATGGATAATTTAATTTCTATCATTTCAATATATATATTTGTTTTTATTGGTTACATGTCAAAATATATTTTAAAAGAGGAGCTTAATGAAAAGGGTTTGGTTAAGCTAAATGTCTATTTTTTATTGCCCATCTTGGCATTTTGGGGTCTATTGACACAAAAGATTGATATTGGGACATTTAAAATTCCACTTCTATATCTAGCAATTTGTCTCATCGCTTTGACACTAACCACACTTATAGCAAAAAGAGTTTTTAGTGATCCTAAAGATATATCTATTGTATCTATGGCAAGTGTCACAGGTATCACAGGTAGTATTGGTATTCCTCTTGGAATCACTCTTTTTTCAAATTCATCTGTCATATACACTAGTCTTATAAATACAACAAGCATGGTGTTTGTATATACAGTCGGTGTTTATGTATATTCAAGGGGCAGATACAGCATAAAAAAATCCTTCGCAAATGTTTTTAAAATGCCTATTGTCTGGGCTTCTATTATTGCTATTTTATTTAATATTTTAGATATAACCATAAACATATCTTTGTTTAAAACCCTTGAGATGGGAGCTTACGGAGCAATTGTCATACAACTTATAATCTTTGGGGTGTTTTTAAAAGAGACAAAGATAAGAGAAGTAGATATAAAACTTCTAAGTAGCGTGTTATCTCTAAAATTTTTATTAGTACCTTTGATTTCTCTGTGTGTCCTATATTTTTTCCACTTAAAAGGTGTAGAGTTAAACTCTATATTACTAGAGCTAATAGTACCCTTGGCAATTACCAACATAAGCTTATCGAGTATATTTGATTGCAAACCAAAGATAGTTACATCTTTGGTTTTTATATCTTCATTTGTTTTTATACCTTATTTATTGATATTTTTATACCTTACAAGTACCTAATCAAATTAAACCAATAAATTTTTTATACTAAAAGAGAAGGCCGATCCGAGACCGGGTTTGCTCTCTACATGTAGAGTGGTATTGTGAAATTTCAATATATATTTCACCAAGTATAATCCTACTCCTATGGAGTTATCCCAACTTAGTTTTTCTACTCTGAAAAATCTTTTAGTTAGATTTTGTATATCCTCTTCGTTGATACCTATGCCTCTATCTTCAACTCTTAAAATATCATCTTTTAACACTACCAAGATATCATCTTCAGAGTACTTCAAGCCATTTTCTATCAAATTTATCAAAAGATTTTCAAACATAACTGCATCTGCTTTAATTTTTACGCTTTTGACATCGATTATTATATTTCTGTCTCTATATTTTTGCAAAAGTATATCTTTTGCATCATATAGGATACTTGCTAAATCAAAAACAGAGAGATTTGGTACAAACGAGTCATTTTCCAATTTTATAGCCATAGAG
>JALVAU010000182.1 GCA_027011025.1 Campylobacteraceae bacterium
AACGGACTCCGGCAGTACCTTCTGGTCTCATGCAGACATCATTTCCACCTTTGTCGGTAAATTGGTACATCTCTTTTCCAACTATATCGCTACTTTCGCCAACACTTCTTTTAAAGAGTGCAGTCTCCTCAAGTATCGGGGTTTCTATATATTCGTATCCGTAATTTTTTGCAATTTTACTACAATTTTCTATGAAATATATATATTTTTCACTCTGTGGTGATAGTAAATCTTTCATGCCTCTAAGCGCTTGTATCATATATAAAATCCTTTATTTCGTTGTGTATCTTCTCTATGCTTTTAGATGCATCTATAACTAAAACTTTTATTGGAAGCTTGTTTAGAACATCTATCATCAAATCTTGTACTCTAAGGAGGTATTTGATACCTCTTAGTTCTATATTGTCACTATTCTTCTGCGTCAATCTTTTTTGGATCAGTGTTTCATTTGTCTTGAAAAGAACGACTTTGTCAGGCAGGTTTCCACTAAGTGCAAATCTATTTGCAAGGATCAAAAAATCTTCATCAAGAGTGGGATGATTTGCTAGAGCATAAGATATACCAGAAATCATACCTCTATCTGAGATGAGAATTTTATCTCTTGTGTTCTTGATGTTTTCTTCAAAATTTTGGGCACGATCTGCTAAAAATAGAAAAAATTCAGCTGTAAATGAGATATTGTCACTACTGTTTAAGATTATATCTCTAAGTTTTTCACCAAGTTTTGTCCCACCGGGCTCTTTTATGGTGATTATATCATCGAAATTTTTTTCAAAGAGTTTGATTTGTGTGCTTTTTCCACTTGTGTCAACTCCTTCAAATATGATATACATCTACTTCTCCAAAAAAGATAAAATTTCACGAGGTACTAGATGACTCGCATCTCCCCCGTGTTTGACGATATCCCGTACTACGGTTGAGCTTATAAAGGCATGTTCTAGGCTTGGCATAAGATAGATAGTATCTATGTTTTTATCTATAGAAGCATTTGCATAGCCCATTTGAAGTTCATATTCAAAATCACTTACGGCTCTTAATCCCCTGATGATAGTATTTACTTTTTGTTCTTGACAAAAATTTACCAAAAGAGAGTAGAAAGGAAAAACCTTTACTCCCGAGATCTCTTTGAGACTCTCTTTTGCCATTGTTACTCTCGTCTCTATGTTAAACATAGGTTTTTTATTTCCAGAGTCTGCAACCCCAACTATGACTTCATCAAAAATTTTTTTAGCTCTTTTTATGACAGATAAATGTCCTAGTGTTATAGGGTCAAAAGTACCTGGATATATGGCAACTTTTTGTGGCATTATCCTCTCCACCTTTCGTATAAATTGTGTTTGATTCCTAAGAGATCAAACCACTTTCCTATTAAAAAATCTTCCATCTCTTCTAGTGTCTTTATTTTAGCATAATATCCCAAAATGGGCGGAGAGATTATGACTCCAAGTCTTGAGAGTTTTAACATATTTTCTAAAGCTATAGCAGAAAATGGCATCTCTCTAGGAGCTAAAATCAATTTTTTTTGCTCTTTTATCATCACGGAAGCACTTCTAGTTATAAGATTATCACTGATACCACAAGCGATTTTTGCCAAGGAGTTCATACTACAAGGTATCACGATCATAGCATCGCTTTGAAATGATCCTGAAGATACGGGAGCTGCTATATCTTCATTATCTAAAAAAAAGCTGTTTTCTTCTTTTTGCAATACTGTTTTAGCATTTTGTGAAAAAATTATATATTTTTCTATCTCTTTGGGCAGTCTATCTATAAATTTTTTACCCAAACCTGCTCCGCTTGCTCCGCTTATAGCTATTATCAATTTCATCTATTTTTCACTTTCACTCCAGTATCTTTGCTCTTCTTTTTGATACTATTTTTGCATCAAAAACTTTGCCCGAAACGGTTCTTATTTTAATCTTATCGCCTATATTTGCATCAGTTAAGAGATGCGCATCTATCTCTAAAATCATATTTTCATCGCTTAAAATTGCTTTTATATAGTCGCCTTTTAATAAATCTTTCTTGATTTTAAAGTGATTTTTATCTAAAATCGCATCCTTTCTGATATAACCTTTTATAATATAATTTTTAAGAGGTTTGAGTATCAAAATATTTGGAGGAAGATTTTGGAATTTTACTCTTGTCTGTCTATAGTCAACTTTTTTGAGGATTTTACCGTTTCGTAAATTATAGTTTGCTTTAAATACTACAATAGTCGCATCTATATTGTACTTTAGATATATCTTTTTTTGTTCATCTCCCTTTTTTAGTACAAGACCAAATGTCCCACTTCTTTTTCTAAAGGCTCTATCTTTTAGTTCAATCCTTTGAATGTGATAAGAAGAGAGGCTAGGCATAAGAGATGATGGGGACGATATATCTATCTTGTCTATCTTTATGTTTTTGTATCTCTCTTTAAATCTCTCTTTTATTATCTGCTTGATCTTTTTTATATCGATAGGTAGTTTGCAGTTTCTAAAAACAACAACTCCACCCGATATGTCAGTTATATTTATATCGTTTTTTTTAAATGCAGATACTATTTTTAAAGAAGAGATTGAGTATTTTGCT
>JALVAU010000183.1 GCA_027011025.1 Campylobacteraceae bacterium
ATTCTATATATATCGTCTCGGGAAGTCTCATGATAACTCCCTTTTCCATAAATCGCCTCTTAATTCTTTTTTGCATAAACTCTTCAGCTAATGCCAAATGATACTTTGAATTTACACCCATAAAAGTATCTTTGTCTATCTTGATTGCTTTAATTTTTATATTTTGTTTATTTGCAATTTTTATTAAGTCAGTTATATAATACTCTTTTTGCTGATTGGTATTTGTGAGTTTTTTTAGATTTTCTTTTAAAAAATCTGAATCAAACAGATATACCCCTGCATTTACCTCTTTTATCTCTTTTTGTTGCTCTGTTGCATCTTTCTCTTCAACTATCATATCTGCATTGCTGTTTTTATCCATAATCACTCTGCCATATCCTGTAGGATTTTTACAACTAAAAAAGCTCATTGTTACTTTGTGATTTTCTTGTGTAAAAGGGAGTATATCTTTTGCTTCAAGTAGGGGCATATCTCCATTCAAAACCAAAACTTTTTTATATTTTGGATTTAACTCTCTTAGTGCTCCGCCGGTACCTGGAAAATTTTTGACATCTTGAATTTTAAATTTTATATCATCAAAGTATTTTTCCATCTTCTCTTGTATGAGATTTGCTTCATGGTAGAGTATGACTGTTATATCGTCACTCACTTTTTTTGACTCTTTAATTATATAATACAGCATCTCATAACCGCTTATTTTATGTAAAACTTTTGGAAGTTTGGATTTCATCCTTGTACCAAAACCAGCAGCCATGATGGCAATTGATATATTCATATATTTACTCTCCTAAAATATCTACATAAATGTCCGATATTCTAGCCAAAGTTTGTTTTATACCAAATTAAATGGATTACAGAGGGCTAGATGATTAGATTTAATCATCTTTTAACCCAAATAAACATAAAATAGTACAGTTATTTTAAAGGTTAAAATATGGATTTAGGAACCGTCGTTGGTTTAGTGCTGACTTTAGCACTTCTTTTTGGTGCAATGGCTATGGGTGTAGGTATAGGTCCTTATATCGATATACCTTCAGTTTTGATTGTATTTGGTGGTACTACAGGTGTTCTTCTCATGGGCTTCAAGATGGAGCAGATGAAGAGCATGGCCAAGTTTTTTATGATCTCAATCAAACCTCCGCAAGAAGATGTAGCTGAGCTAATCAAAAAAATGGTTGAATACTCAACAAAAGCTAGAAGAGATGGTATATTAGCACTTGAAGCGGATGCAAATAGTGAAACAAATGAATTTTTAAAAAAGGGACTCTCTATGGCAGTTGATGGTAATGAACCAGATACTATAAGAGATTTGCTTGAGATAGACATGGATCAAACAAGTGAAAGACATAAGGCAAATGCTCAAATTTTTGAGCAAATAGGTGGATATTCCGGCGCTATGGGTATGATTGGAACACTTATCGGTCTTGTTGCAATGCTTCTAAATATGTCAGATCCCTCTGCAATTGGTCCTTCTATGGCTGTCGCATTGCTTACGACGATGTATGGTGCTATGATTGGAAATATCTTCGGTGGTCCAGTAGCAAATATTTTACTCATAAGAGATAGTGATGAAGTGCTAGTAAAGACTTTGATTTTAGAAGGAATCATGGCCATACAATCTGGTGACAACCCAAGAACACTAGAGGGAAAGCTTCTGTCTTTCTTGCCTCCAAAAGATAGAGAAAGTCAATTTAACTAGGATGATTTATGGGTAAAAAAGCAAAACCTTGTGATTGTCCAAAATGTATGCCAGAGTGGTTGGCCGCATTTGGTGATCTCATGTCTCTCCTTTTGTGTTTTTTTGTTTTACTCCTCTCAATGTCAACAATGGATGCAAAAAAAATACAAGAGGCTATAGGCTCACTTGCAGGTGCTCTAAGTGTACTAGAGGGCGGTAGCAAGATGGATATAAGCAGAGAAAAACAACAACAGATACAAACAGCAAGTGCTAAGAGCAAAGAGGACACAACAAACTCTATTAGCAATGCAATGAGCAGAACAATCAAAGAGGTAAATGAGATATTAAAAGCAACAGGCTCTCCTCAAGTAACACTAGAAGAGGCAGAGAGTGGTTTTACGATAAGGCTTCCGGGCGCACTTCTGTTTAAACAGGGTTCTGCTCAAATCGAAAATCAAGATGCTATACTTTTTTTAAAAAGAATAGCTCTTATAATTGAGAGATTACCTGAAAATTTGCGCATTAATGTTGTTGGTTACACAGACAATGTTATGCCAGATGTAAAATCCCCATATAGAGATAATTGGGATCTGTCCACAGCTAGAGGGGTAAGTGTTGTCAAAGAGTTAATAAAAGACAAAATTTCACCAAAGAGACTAATGGCAGGGGGGAAAGCTCAATATGACCCTATTGCATCAAATGCAACCAAAGAGGGTAGGGCTAAAAATCGTAGAGTAGAGCTAAGATTTTATTCTTCAAGCAACAAAGATAAAAGTAGAGCTCAAAAAAGTATTTTAGATATGAAAAAGCAAGAGAAGTAATTGAAAAAAAGCATATTTTTTACTCTTTTGCTATTACCTGTTTTCTTTTTTGGAGCAGACTCAATTCCAACTGTCAATCTTTCATTAAGTGCACCAACAAGCCCAGAACAGTTGGTGACTAGCTTAAACCTTCTTGTTATACTAACTGTTCTTGTTATTGCACCCTCTATTCTATTTATGATGACAAGTTTTCTAAGACTTGTCATAGTATTTTCATTTTTGAGGCAAGCGTTAGGAACTCAACAAATGCCTCCAAGTAATATCTTGGTTTCCTTGGCTCTTATCCTCACATTTTTTATAATGGAACCTGTTGCAACTAAATCATACAATACAGCTATAAAACCATATTTAGCTAAACAGATAGGATACCAAGAAGCTTTCACAAAGTCTGTTGAGCCTTTCAAATCATTTATGATAAGAAATACAAGAGAAAAAGACTTGGCACTTTTTTTTAGAATTAGAAAAATCCAAAATCCAAAAAATATAGAAGATGTACCTCTAAGTGTGGCAGCTCCTGCTTTCATGATAAGCGAATTAAAGACCGCCTTTGAGATAGGCTTTTTATTATACTTACCATTTCTAGTCATCGATATGGTTGTGGCATCAGTCTTGATGAGTATGGGTATGATGATGTTGCCTCCTGTTATGATCTCTTTACCATTTAAACTTTTAATATTCGTTCTAGTGGATGGGTGGAATCTGTTAGTAGGAAGTTTGGTTGCAAGTTTTCACTAAATCTACCAATTCCCGCATCTAAGCACCTAACAAA
This sequence comes from Campylobacteraceae bacterium, assembly GCA_027011025.1. GTDB lineage: Bacteria > Campylobacterota > Campylobacteria > Campylobacterales > Sulfurospirillaceae > JAADIZ01. The sequence continues at coordinate 3,269 of JALVAU010000183.1, forward strand.
AAGAACACCAAAGCACAAGATTATAACTTTCCAGAAGAGCAATATATATTTAGCACTATATGGTTGTTCACGGCAATTCAACTTTAATATTTCATCAAGGAGAGTTTGATTTTTTCTCTAAATTTAGCTAAAAAAGTGTAAAATTGGAAAAATATTTAGGAAAAAAATTGAAAATTGAAGAATTAATTAAACAAAAAGTGATGATATTAGATGGCGCTATGGGTACACAGATACAAAATACTGATATACCCGTTGCTGCATGGAGTGGATTAGAGGGTTGTAATGAACTTTTGAATTCTACATGTGCAGATGTAATAAGCAACATACATAAAGCTTATCTAAGAGCAGGCGCAGACACTATAAAAACAAATACTTTTGGTGCACTTCCTTGGGTATTAAGCGACTATGGTATCGGTTCTCGCACATTTGAATTAGCAAAAGATGGTGCAAAAATAGCCAAAGAAGCTTGTATGGAATTTTCTAGTGATGAAAAACCTCGTTTTTGTGCAGGATCTTTGGGGCCGGGAACAAAACTACCCTCATTAGGACATATTGGCTATGATGAGATGTATGAAGGGTATAAAATTGCAGCATTAGGGCTCATAGAGGGGGGAGCTGATCTTTTCTTGCTTGAAACTGCACAAGATCCATTGCAAATCAAAGCAGCCCTGCATGCTATAAACGATGCTCAATTGACTGATGGAAAAAAACTACCAATTATGGTCTCTGTCACCATAGAGCTTAGCGGCACTATGCTCATAGGAACAGATGCTATAACGATAGCTACTATATTGGAACCTTTTGATATATTGAGTTTAGGTTTTAACTGCGGTACAGGACCAGAACAGGTTAAAAAACATGTTAAGACATTAAGCCAGATATGGGGTAAGCCCATAAGTGTACATGCAAATGCAGGGCTTCCTCAAAATAGGGGAGGCCATAGTTTTTACCCAATGGGACCAAAAGAGTTTACAGATTTGCAAGAGAGTTTTTTGGGGTTTCATGGGGTTAGTATTTTGGGAGGATGTTGTGGTACAACCCCGCAACATATACTAGAACTCTCAAAAAGAGTAGGGGATAAAACCCCTCTTTGTCCAAGCGGCAAACATGCCACCTCTTTGGCTTCGCTCTTTGAAACCAGAACAATCAAACAAGACCCGGCACCATTTTTAATAGGAGAAAGAAGCAACGCTACAGGATCAAAAGCATTTAGAGAGCTTTTATTGGCTGAAGATTACGATGGTACACTATCTGTTGCTCAACAGCAAGTACGAAGTGGTGCTCACGGCATAGATGTGAGCGTTGGATTTGCAGGAAGGGATGAAAGCAGAGATATGAGGGAAGTTGTAAGCAGATACAACAGTAAAATATCTCTACCGCTCATGCCGGACACTACTCAGCTTCATGCTCTCGAAGTCTCTTTGAAACATATAGGCGGAAAACCAATCATCAACTCTGTTAATCTTGAAGATGGTATAGAAAAATTTGACAAAGTGTGTTCTTTAGCAAAAAAATTTGGTTGTGCTCTTGTCTGTTTAACCATAGATGAGAAAGGTATGGCAAAAACAAAAGAGCAAAAAATTTCAATTGCACAAAGAATTTATGATTTAGCTACACAAAAACATGGTTTAGACTCTCGCGATTTGGTTTTTGATCTACTTACCTTTACAGTTGGAAGTGGCGATGAAGAGTATTTTACCGCTGCTATTGATGTCATAGATGCTATAAGCCAATTTCATCAAATGCACCCTGAAGTAGGTTTTGTTTTGGGGATTTCAAATATCTCATTTGGATTAGCCAAACATGCTAGAGAGTATCTAAATTCTGTTTTTTTACACCATTGTGTCAAGGCAGGGCTTAGCATGGCAATTGTAAATGTAAAAAATACGATTCCTATGCATAAGATAAGTGATGAGCAGAAGAAGGTATGTGAAGATCTCCTTTTTAATAATAGAGAAGAAGGGGATCCACTTTTTAAATTTATAGAGTACTTTGAAGAGGTAAAAGAGACTAATCAAGAAGAGGAAGATGAGGCATTTGATGCTCTTGGCACCGAGGATAAACTAAAAAAATTACTCATAGACGGCGACAAAGAGAGAATGATGCCACTATTAGTAAAAGCAAAAGATGAGATAGATGCTCAAATAATAGTAAACAAGATACTTATAGATGCTATGAAAGTAGTAGGTGAGCTTTTTGGAAGTGGTCAGATGCAACTCCCATTTGTTCTCCAAAGTGCAGAGGTGATGAAAGCTAGTGTTGATTACCTAAACCCATATTTGCCAAAAATTGAAAAAGAGAGTGAAACTACCTTGATATTGGGTACTGTAAAAGGTGATGTGCATGATGTAGGCAAAAATCTCGTAGATATCATCCTCTCTAATAATGGTTTTAAAGTTATAAACATAGGTATAAAAGCAGATATAGATGATTTTATAAAGACATATAATGAGCATAAAGCTACAGCCATAGGGATGAGTGGTTTGCTTGTAAAGTCCACAAATGTCATGAAAGAGAACCTTGAAAAACTTCAAGCCATTGGTTTAAAAGTTCCAATTTTGCTAGGCGGTGCTGCTCTAACAGATAGTTTCATAGAAAATTATTGCAGACCTATATATGATGGTCCTATATTTTACTGTAAAGATGCTTTTGAAGGAATAGAAGCTATGAGTAGAATAGAAAAAGGTAATTTTAACACTGATTTTGGAAGAAAAAAAGAGATAAAAGTTGAAAAAAAAGAGATAAAAGAGTTAGAGCCTATTCCTGAGTACGATAAGATAAAAATGCCAAGCCGAGATATAGATATACCGATACCTCCTTTTTGGGGTAGAAGAGTGATAAAAGAGGGGATAAGTGATATAGCTTTTGAATGGATAAACCATAAGTTACTATTTTCAAGAGCATGGGGTTATAGCGCAAAAGGCATGAGTAAAGAGGAGAGAGCAAAGCAAAGAGATGATGTTTTGTGGCCTCTGTATGAAAAAATCAAGGCAGAAGTACAAAAAAAAGAGCTTTTTGACCCGACTATTATCTATGGATATTATCCTTGCAGAAGAGATAAAAACAAGCTACATATACTAAGTCCAAAGAGAGGTTTTTTCAAAAAAGAGGATGTCAATACAGAGGTTTTAAAAGAGGAGGATATACTCTATACACTCGATTTTCCAAGACAAAGAAAAAAACCTTATAGATGTTTAAGTGACTTTTTTGCCAATGATAGAGATGATGTAGTAGCATTTACATGTGTCAGTGCAGGTTCAGAGTTTAGCAAGTATGAACAGGAGTTGTATAAAAAAGGAGAGTTTAAAGAGTACCATCTGATTCATGGCCTAAGTGTTGAAATAGCAGAGGCTCTCGCTGAAGTAGCTCACAAGCAGATCAGGTTGGATCTTGGTATCGCCCAAAATGAAAAACACTCCTTAAAAGATGTTCAAATGAGAGCGTATCAGGGATGTCGCTACTCTTTTGGATATCCTGCTTGTCCAGATTTAAGTGACTCAAAAGTGATATTTGACCTTCTTCATCCTGAAGAGTTTGGCATAGAATTAAGCGAAACCTTTCAAATTCACCCAGAACAAAGTACAACCGCTATGGTACTACATCATAGAGAAGCTTTATACTTTAGCATATAGAAATATCTCTATACAGCATAACCAAGATATTAAGTCCATCAATATCTTGGTTATTATCTATATTAAAGTTCTATATTTTCTACTATACTCAGACCAAATCCGCCTAAGCCTATAAAATCAGATCCCTTTAGAGAAGAAATTAATTTTATATTTTTTATACCAAGCTTATTAAGTATCTGTGCACCCACGCCATACTCTCTTATCTCTTTACTAAAAGAGTTTTCATTTCCGATAAATATCAATACTCCACCATTTTTTTTGAGGTACTCTACAGCCTTCATCATGCCATCAAATTTTGCTTTGTCTGCAAACAGTTCATCATCCCACATAATATTATGAAATTTTACTGCTGTTGTCTCAGTAGGCTCTCCAAATTCATATATCGTATGGTGATTTCCTTCATGATCTACCATATCTATACGCCTTGTTTCGGTACCTAGAAACAGAACTTTTGAAGATGAAATTTCTCTAACCAAAGATTCATGCTTCATGCGATATTCAACAATATCTGAAATATAGACCATACTAATATCAAACTCTTTGCAAAATTGATCCAAATCAGCTCTTCTTGCCATCGTTCCATCATCTTTCATTACTTCGCAGATAACAGCAACACTATTTAAGCCAGCAAGCCGACAGAGATCAACAGAGCCTTCAGTATGACCTGTTCTTACAAGAGTACCACCTTTTTTTGCTATCAATGGAAATATATGCCCGGGTCTGACTAAATCACTAGCCTTACTCTCTCCCTTGGCAAGTACTTTAATAGTCATATCTCGCTCATAAGCAGAAATTCCTGTTGTGCAATCTTTTGCATCCACGCTAACTGTAAAAGCTGTTTCATGCTGTGAATCATTATTTGTAACCATAGGCATAAGATTAAGTCTATCCGAAACTTTTTTCGTAAGAGAAACACATATTAATCCTTTGGCATGCGATGCCATAAAATTAACTTTTTGAGGAGTAGAAAAAGTTGCGGCATATACTAAATCCCCCTCATTCTCTCTATCCTCATCATCCACCATCAAGACCATTTTGCCTTGTTTTATATCTTCTATAGCCCTCTCTACCCTATTATTAGGCATAAAATCCTCCAAATAAATAAAATTTTGTGAAATTGTACCATAATCCCTTGACAATTTAGATAAAAGTGACTATAATTTCACCTCACAAATAGAGTGAAAGTTTATCGCTGGGGTGTAGCCAAGCGGTAAGGCAACTGGTTTTGGTCCAGTCATTCAGGGGTTCGAATCCCTTCACCCCATCCACTCTTTTACATATCGCGGGATAGAGCAGTTTGGTAGCTCGTCGGGCTCATAACCCGAAGGTCGGAGGTTCAAATCCTTCTCCCGCAACCAGTTTTCTTAATCCAAACTATCAAATATCTTATCAATTACATCTTTACTAATCTGTGGTTTTACTGTTATATATTTTTGAGTTATATTAAAATAGTCGAATACTACAGCTGGTCTGCAATATTCACTTTTAATATTTTTTTAGCACTTGTAATTTGAAATGAACTCTTACGGTTTGAGAATAGAGTGATTTTGATCGTATTTTGATCTAAAAACTCTGCATTTACTCCTTTGGGGAAGTGTAAGGTTTTTAGTATGTCATGTCTATTTTGTGGCTCAAAGTAAACTATACATGTAGAGCCATTTTTGATGGTGATACTTCCTCTATCGCCTCTTATCTTGAAAAATTTCTCTTGTACCTTTCTAGTATAAAAGCTCCATCCTTTCTCTCCTCTTTCTTCATCTAATTTATATCTGGCTATCACCTTATATCTTGCATTAAATGAAAGTCTTTTAAGTGGAAAAATTGCGTATTGATTCTCTTTAAATCTAAGATTTGGATCATTTTGTTTAGTTAAAAGGCGAGTTTTTAACCTTTTGTCATTCGAGTCAAAAAGCTCAAAAGAGATGAGTTGAATTCTTTTAAGGTAATAGTCATTAAATTGAATGCTTACAGGAAAGCCGCTTACATCATAATCTGGAAGAGGATCCGGTGTCTCCTCATAAAATGCAGGCGGTATATCTTTTTGCCCATCATAAGGATAGATAACAATCTTTTTTATCTGTGATTTTTTAAATCTTAATGC
>JALVAU010000184.1 GCA_027011025.1 Campylobacteraceae bacterium
GCTTAAAGGTAGAGATTTATTTATAGGTGTATAATAAAGGATATAAATTTGATACAAAGAAAGCCGCAATGGCTACATAAAAAGTTAAATTTTACACAAAAAAAAGATGTGGAACAAAAGCTTAAAAGCATAGGAATCCACACGGTTTGTCAAGAGGCGATGTGTCCAAATATATCGGAGTGTTTTTCCAAAAGAAATGCAACATTTATGATTTTGGGAGATACATGTACGAGAAAATGCACCTTTTGCAATGTAAACAAAGGGAAGCCAAATGAGCTCGACCCTAAAGAGCCACAAAAAGTAGCTGACGCAGTTAGGGCTCTTGGACTTAGGCATGTTGTTATCACAAGTGTTACAAGAGATGATTTGAGTGATGGCGGAGCGAGTGTTTTTAAGGAGTGTGTTAGAGCTATAAAAGAGATGGATGAGACTATCACGGTCGAGCTTTTGATTCCTGATTTGAAAAATGACGAACAAGCACTAAAAACCGTAGCAAACTGCGGAGCTGAAATCATAGGGCACAATATAGAGACAGTTCCTAGGCTTTATGAAGTGCGAAAAGGTGCGCATTATGAGCGTTCTTTGGAAGTCTTGAAAACTCTTAAAAAGTTAAATCCAAAAGTAAAAACAAAGAGTGCTTTGATGCTTGGTCTTGGCGAGAGAGAAGATGAGTTGAAAGATGTTTTGCAAGATTTGCTAGGTGTCAATTGCACTCTTTTGACGATGGGGCAATACTTGCGACCAAGCAAAGAGCATGTCGAAGTAGTTGAGTATATAGAGCCTAAAAGGTTTGAAGAGTATGGCGAGATGGCGAAAGAGATGGGTTTTGAGTTTGTAAAAAGCTCCCCATATACAAGAAGTTCGTATATGGCACATGAGTATTTTGAAGGAAAAAAATGAAATTTGATGTAGTAGTGATTGGAGCAGGACCCGGTGGTGAGAAGTGTTCACAGTATTTGGCAAAGGGTGGCAAAAAAGTCTGCTTGATAGAGAAAAATGAAAATCACATAGGTGGCACTTGTCTGAATGAAGGTTGTATCCCTGCGAAACTTTTTCTTGAGAGCGTTGGAAGTTTAGGCAAAAGAAAATACCTTGAGAGTTTGGGTTTTTCCATGCAAGATGTATCGTTTGATTTGACTACTTTAAAAGAGAAAAAAACAGCTTTGTTAAACCAAATCAGAAAAGGTGCAACAACCAATATCTCAAAAGCAGGAGTAGAGATGGTTTTTGGCTCTGCCTCTTTTGTTGATGGAAATAGCGTGAAAGTAGGCGAGCAAATCATAAAAGCAGACAAGTTTGTCATCGCAACCGGCTCTATCCATAGATCACACCCGCTTTTAAAAGTAGATAAAAAACAGATAATTTCAAGTGATGAAGTATTTGAATTGGAAAAAATCCCTGAGTCTATACTCATAGTTGGAGGCGGTGCGATAGGGTGTGAATTTGCTACATTTTTTAACTCTTTAGGCGTTAATGTGCATATAGCAGAATTTACTCCAAACTTAGTTCCTGCCGAAGATGAAGATGTGGCAAAAACACTAGAGCGGGAGTTAAAAAGAAAGGGTATAAAAGTCACCTTAAATGCAAATGTGACAAACTACACCAAAAACGAAAATAGCGTCACAATAGATATGCAAACACCAAGAGGTGCCCTGCAAGGTAGTTATGAACTCGTATTAGTTTCTATAGGAAGAGCCCCAAATACCAAAAATATTGGACTTGAAAATGCAAATATAAAAAGCGATAGAGGCTTCATCACAGTAGATAAAAATCTCAAAACCTCTAATCCAAATATCTATGCAATCGGTGATGTAGTCCCAACACCTGCTTTAGCTCATTTGGCTTACCATGAAGCAAGAGTTGTGGCAAACAATATCTTGAGCGACAATAAAAGCAAGTCTTCAAAAGTTGTACCGTTCGTAACTTTTTCCGATCCGCAAGTTGCAAGTGTTGGACTAAATGAAAAGACTCTAAAAGAGCAAGATATAGAGTATGAAGTGATAAAAAGCTTCTTCAAATCAAGCTCAAAAGCCAAGATAAAAGGCGATGACGGAGGCTTTATAAAGTTACTATGTGAAAAGCAGAGCGGAGTGATACTTGGATGTGCGATGATAGGAAACGATACAACTGAACTTATACACGAAATCCTAATCGCCATAAATGCAAAACTAACCAAAAATGATCTAAAAGAGATGATTTTTGCCCATCCTACCCTGTCTGAATCGATATGGAGTATGTTGCAATAAAAATAAAGTTCTGATACTGATTATTCAATTTTTGGATATTGTATTGAATAAGTTCAAAAATTAGGACAACAAATATTTGGAGTTGTAGGAAGAGTAAATATCTTTTTTCTCTAATACTAAATTACTAGTTGTGTTATATGGTAACATATTCACCTGTAAAATTAAAATCTTAGAAAGAATCGCCTAGTTTTTGGATAAACTTGTGATATAATGGATTATTCTCAATTTTAAATTATTATTAGGAGGTTTAAAATGAATTACTTCAAAGCAAAGATTAAGTTTTTGTTGTATGTCGGCTTAATGTATTTAACTGCTTTAGTTATTGTTCCGACTACTGCATTTTCAGGAACTGTAATAAAGATGAGTTATAATGGTCCACCAAGCTTAAAGGATAATGCTGTACATGTATTTGCTACAGCATTAAAGAATATCGTAGAAAAAGAGACTACAGGTAAAATTTCAATTAAACTTTTTCCAAATAGTCAGCTTGGTAATGAAGAACAGCGTATGGAACAAGTAATGCATGATTCCATGATTAATGTAGCATCTTTTGCTGGCTTGCAAACAGTATTTCCTCAAATGTTCGCTACTAATACACCGTTTATGTTTGATAACTATAAGGCTGCTCACCTATTTTTTGATCATAGTTCTTTCATGGTTAAAGCTAAGAAAGAATTACGCTCTATTGCTGGTGTACAAATGTTAGCAGTTATTGAAGACGGAGGATTTTTGGATTTTACAAGCAATAAGCTTATAAAATCACCAAAAGATTTCAAAGGTTTAAAATTTAGAGCAATGGATGCTAGTCAAGTTGCTATGTATGAAGCATTTGGTGCTTCAGGAGTGCCAATTCCATGGACTGGGGTTTATCTTGCACTAAAAACTGGTGTAGCTGATGGGCAAATGAATCCACCAACCTACATAATTATTGGTAGCTTATATGGTGTGCAAAAATATCTTACTATAGCAAATGTTCAGTATTCAGATCAATTTTTACTAATCAATGGTTCACTTCTGGATTCATTAGGTAAAAAAGAACAGAAAATATTATATAATGCTGTACAAGAGGCAAACAAAAAAACTCGTAAATTTGTAGAATCTCAAGTGGTAAAACGAATTAAATTTCTTGCGGATAAAGGCATGGAGGTTTATACTCCAAATTCAAAAGAAAAAGCAGCCTTTAGAGAACTTGCTATACCTGCTTATACTAAATGGTTGCGCAAGAAAGTTGAGCAAAAATGGATTGACTTAGCACTAAGTGATGCAAAAAAGGCAAATAAAGAAGCAAAATAATGAGTACGGTAGCAAATCTATGTAAAAAAATCTCTGACGGTTTGGAATATTTTTGTTTATTTTTAGCGGGAATAATTTTAATCGTCAATTTATCAGCCGTTATGCTTGGGGTTTTTGCTAGATTTTATCGTCCACCTATATGGACAATGGATCTTGCGAAAATTACTTTGGTATGGGTTGTAATGTTGGGTGCTGCTCCTGCTCTAAAAAGGGGAGAGCATATGGCTATAAGCATTATTGTGGATATGCTACCACAGCATTTACATAGATTTGTTGTCACAATGCGTACAGTTGTATTTTTTGGAATACTTTTAGCGATGGTTTTTTTAGGGGTTAATTATGTTTGGAGTATGCGTATGTTTACAATAATGTCGTTAAACATAAAGCAAACAATTCCTTTGATGGCAATACCGGTAGGAATAGGGCTTATGTTGATTGAGTATACTTTAGAACAATTTATTCCTTTTAATTCGTACAAAAATGAAAATATTCATTAATAATATAGGTAGATTAAAAAGACAATGATACTGCTTATTTTCGGAGTATTTTTTACAATGCTTATTGCAGGTTTTCCATTGTTTATTACGATGATTGGAACAGCTATAGCTGGCTTTGCTTACTTAGGAGACATCACGCAATTCCGTTTGATTATTCAGCAGCTTTATGGTGGAATGTCTCCTTTTGCACTTCTTGCAATACCATACTTTATATTAGTTGGTGAGCTCATGAATTCTTCCGGGATGAGCATTCGTTTGTTACATTTTGCTGAAGCGCTTGTTGGGCACTTAAAAGGTGGTTTAGGATATATTACAGTAGTTACTAGCATCGTTTTTTCTGGGATAAATGGTTCAGCCGCAGCTGATGCTTCTGCAGTAGGTTCTATTATGCTTCCAGCTATGAAAAAAGGTGGTTATCCTGATTCGTATGCAGCTGGATTGGTGGCAGGTAGCTCACTTATTGGACCAATCATACCGCCTAGTATATTCATGATTCTCTTAGGTGCTATGACTGCTACGGATGTCGGCGGGTTGTTTATGGCAGGCATAATACCTGGTTTATTGTTAGGTGTGGCTTTTATGATAATGCATAGAAGCAAAGCTAAAAAACTCAATTTGCCGATGGTCAATGCCAAATTCTCATATAAAAAGTTATTTTATGCCACTGTTAGTGCGATGCCAGCACTCATTGCACCGGCTATAATTATAGGCGGAATACTTTTTGGTTTTATGACTCCGACTGAATCAGGTGCTGTTGCAAGCTTATATGTTCTAATAGTCGGTTTTGTATGGACACGCGAACTTACAATTCACGGCATGTTATCAGCATTATCCAATACAATACGACTTACAAGTGTAATATTTTTAATCATTGGAGGAGCAACTGTGATAGGTTGGCTACTTGCATTTGAGCAAGTAACACAAGCTATGTCCCCACTAATAACACATTATGCATCTACCCCTACACAAGTATTGCTACTTATAAGTCTAATAACATTCATAGTCGGTATGTTTATGGAGGAAATTGCAGTATTGGTATTGCTTACACCAATATTTAGCCCTTTAGCCGTAGCCGCTGGAATTGATCCTTTACATTTTGGAATTGTGATGACATTAAATATAACTATTGCTCTAATCACTCCACCAATGGGTGCATGTATATATATTGTATCATCAATCGGTGGTGTATCACTAGAGAAAATGTTCAAAAATATTTGGCCATTTATAATTGTAGCATTAATTTGCCAATTATTGATTATTTTCATTCCTAATATATCGTTATGGTTGCCACATGTATTTGGTTATTGAGAATAGTTTAATATGATGAAAATCTAATCTTAACTTGTGTTGTATACAGTAAAATAATTACATAGATTAATTGGAGAAATTATGCAAGAATATATGATAGACAAACCAATTCCAAGTAAAAAAGAAATTTCTTGGGAAACTGTTTATTCTAAACCTATTGCTGATTGTGGAGAAAAATTAGTTCCTCTTTCTCAAATTGCAAAAAATATATTAGTGCATTCAGTATATTTTGAAGCAGGACTAAGTGGATCACTAAAAGAATGTTATGCCAGAGATGGTCTTTCAAAAAAACTAATCAAGGCTTCTAGTTTGCTACCAAAATCCTTGGTATTTGTAGTTTTGGATGTATGGCGTAGTCAGCAGGTACAAAGAAGTTTATTTGAAGAGTGTAAAAAAACACTAGCAATGGAAAATCCAAAGATAGATAAAGACAAATTGGATGTCTTGACACAGCAATATGTTGCACTTCCTAGCACAAATATATCTGCACCCTCACCACATTCAACTGGTGGAGCAGTAGATTTAACAATTGCAAAAAGAGATGGAATTGATTTATTTTTTGGGTCTCCTTTTGACCATCCCGGTGAGATATCCTATACTAGATACTTTGAGAAAAAGCTTGAACAAGGAAATATATTATCTAGAAAGGAAAAAGAAGCTATGCAAAATCGAAGACTTCTTTATAACATAATGAAAACAGCAGGGTTTGTAAATTATCCATGTGAGTGGTGGCATTATGAATACGGGACACAGCGATGGGCAATAGAAACAAAAAGAGAAAAAGCGATTTATGGAGCTACATCTATGTCTCAAGATGCCTAAAAGTAGAAAACCATAAGTATTCTATTAACGAAATTAGCAAATAGTGGTTGCAAGATAATCTTTCTCATAATACTTCTTTTCTTATCATTTGTTATGATTTAAATATTGTTGTCTTTGAATGGTTTAAAACTATTTGTATTCTTCCAGTGCATAATATGTTTGATTTTTTTTGCTGTACCCCCCCCTAATTCTAAAAATAAATTTATGAAAAAAATTGTCTTAATTTTTCAAAATATTATATTGTATAATTCTGTTTATTGTGATATGTAAAATTAGTTAAACATAAGCAACAGCCCAAAAGAGCCCAGCACGATTCCTGCTACTTTTTCTATCCTAAATACATAAGAGGAGAGTCTCTGCTTTACTTTTTTATTTCCGATTATCAAGCTTATTCCCATATCCCAAAGAAATACCAAAGAGAACATCCAAAGAGCATATAAGCTTCTCATATAAAGTGTAGTTGTTGTTGAAACTAAAGCGGTAAACAAAGAGAGGTAAAAGATGATATTTTTTGGATTTAAAAAAGCGGATAGAAAGCCTTTTGTAAACTCTCCTTTTAAATTCTCTACATGTAGAATTGTTTTTTCTCCTTTTTTAAGTAGATCGATTTTAGGTGTTTTTAAAAGCATATAGCCTAGATATAGCAGATATAAGCCTCCCAAATATTTTAGCGTGTTCATTAACCAACTCATATGTTTTATACTCTCAAGCCCTAAAACCGCGATGATGAGGTAGATTGCATGTGCGGAGGCTATGCCTGCACAAACAACAAAAGCCTCTTTTAGTGTTTTTTTGAGTGAAGTTTGTATGATGATGAAAAAATCAGGCCCAGGGCTCAAAAGAGCTAAAAAATGTGCAGTTGCCAAAATCAAAAATTCCATTATTTACCTCCAAAAAAGGAAGTATATATAATTTTTAAAATAAACTATTGTACAAAATTGAGTTGATACTCTCCTGACTTTCTCATATGGACACACAAATTTATCTAAACTTAAATTTTACTTATTTCTAATAGCATCATATACCTTTTGTTGCACATCATCAAACTTAAGATATAGTAACTTTCCATTTGTATTAAGCGCATACATGTGTTTAATAATATCTCTTAATAATTTTTGAGAAAAATAAAACTTGACACCATGAAGTTTTAATCTTCTCTCAAACTCTTTATATATTGCATAAGATACAAAGCTTATTAGAATATGTGCTTTTATCCTTGTTTCTAACCTATGGTATATTGGTCTTATCTGTAAATCTGTTTTAGAGATTCTAAAAGCTCTTTCAACATCATATTGATTTCGATAATGAGCTATGACATCATCTGCACTAAGTGTAAAATCATTGGTAGCAAACCCTTTGATACCATCTAATTTTTCATCGCTTATAATTTTATCTGGATTGATTTTGTATTTAATGGCACACTTATCTTCAATATCAAGATACTTGGCATAGTAGGAAAGCTTTAAATCTGATTTAGTAATATTTTTCTTTTGCAAAGTATTTTCTATTTTTTGCAATGCTTTTTCTCTTGTTTTTTTATCTTTTTTTGCTCTTTTTGCAGAGTAGGTGAGGATTAGATTTTGTTGAATCTCTAAGGTCTGTTTGTCTCCATTGTTATCTTTATAGTTTATCTCTTTTTTATACTTTATAGTATGAATAACTCCATTATCTATAAAAGTTAAATTGGCAATCTTATTCTTAAGTTTATTAGAGATGTTTTTAATTTTGTAAGCAAGGACATATTTATATCCATTGTTTTCAAGATAAGCTATATTGGCATTATTTAGCATACCTCTGTCAGCTACAACTACAGGTCTGTTTTTGAGTTGAAATTTAGTTTGAAATTTTTGTAGTATATCTACAAGTGTATGTCCCTCATATTTATTGCCTTCATACACTTCATAAGAGAGTGGATATCCTTGCAGAGTTGTAAATAGACCAAGTAGTATTTGAGGGCGAGCTAATTTTCCTTCTTTAGAAAAACCTATGCGTCTTAGATCATCTTCACTCTCACTTTCAAAGTATAAAGTTGTTACATCGTAAAATGTTGCCGTAATTGTATCATTCATAATCTTTTTAGTATGGTTAAATACACAATTTTGTATCTGATTTTTAATATTCTTCTGATAAAGAGTATCTAAAAATCTGTATATTCTGTTTTTATCAATGCTCTCTTGTTTAAAATATTCAAGATAATCGATAAGATAAAGTTTACTGCCAGGATATAGAAGTCTCGAGATAACAAGAGCCTTGAAAAGTTTAAGTTCTTTTACACTTAAATTAATACTATGACACCCTATCTCTTCAAATAGCTTTCCGTAAATGAGCTCATCGCCTATTGGTATTAACTCATTGTTAGATAAGCTTATAAACTCTAAATCATCATTTTCCTGATTATTATTGTCAAACAGTGTTGGGTATATCTGTTTGTTTAGCTCTATCAGTCTGATTGATGCAATATCTAAATAGAGTTGTTTTTCTATAGCATTTTTTGCACATCCAACCGTCTCAACTACTTTGTAACCTCTGTTTTTTCTGTCAATTATCTGTATGCTGACACTTCCACTACTATTTTTCTTTTTTCTAATATGTAAACTCATATCTAATTTTATCAAATTATTAGCATTCGGACACACATTTTTTACATAAAATGGATTATAAAAGCCCTATTTTAGGGATTGTATGATTTTAAAATTGTTTATTTTTGGTAAAATGAGAAAGTCAGGAAGATTACAGCAGATGATTTACACAAGATGGGCTTAATTGACGAAGTCCTAGAAGAGCCGATCGTTGGGGCTCATAGAGATAAGCTTGGTTCTGCAAATGCTATTAAGG
>JALVAU010000185.1 GCA_027011025.1 Campylobacteraceae bacterium
CTGTGGTTTAAAAAGTATGATGATGTAATTTTTGGCAAACCTATCTATATCATCCATTATATGCTCAATGCCTATAAAAGAGACATCGCAAGTAATCAAATCAAACTTTTGATTATAGTTAAATTTTCTTATATCCATATCTTCAAAAATTTCTAAATTTTTTTTATCTTTAAGTGTTTCATGTATTTGGGCATTTCCGATATCTACTGCAACGACTTTGCTAGCACCCTCCTCTAATAAAACTTGTACAAAACCACCGGTGCTACTGCCTATATCCAAGCACTCCAAGTCTTTTACCTGTAAAAACTCCTGTTCACTTAAGTATGTTTTTAATTTATACCCTGCCCTGCTTACATACTGCTTTGGATTTAATATCACTATTTTATTAGATTCATTTACATCAAAGCTTGGCTTGGAAACAACCTTGTTATCCACTAAAACCTGCATATTTTTTATCAACTCTTGAGCTTTGTTTCTACTTTGTGTATTAAAATTTTGAAACAAATAGTTATCCAAACGCATTTGACATCTCCTCTTCATTTAAGGTTTTAATACCCAAGTCTATCGCTTTTTTATATTTACTGCCGGCATCTTTTCCATAAACTAAAAAATCTGTTTTTTTAGATACGCTTTTTGTTACTTTTGCACCATGAGTTTCGAGAAGTTTTTGTATCTCACCTCTAGGTTTTGACATAGTACCGGTGATAACAACTGTTTTATTGCTAAAAATAGACTCAATTATCTCATTTTTTTCTATTTTTTTAATATTTAATATCTTGGTTAAATGTAAAATTTTCTCTTTGTTTACTCTGATAAATTCACATAAACTTTTTGCTATCTCTTCGCCAAATCCATCAATAGAGAGTATCTCTTCATATTTTGCCTCAATCCACTCATCTGCAAAATTTTGTGCCAATTTAAGAGCTGCTACTTCTCCAATATGCTCTATCCCTAAGGCATTTATAAATTTATGAAGTTCAACTTCTTTTGATTTTTCTATGGACTCGATTAGGTTTTTTGATTTTTTCTCTTTAAATCCCTCTAAATTTTCTAAGTCTTCTAGCTTTAATTTGTATAAATCCTCTATATCTTTTACCAAATCTTTTTCATATAAAAGCTCGACTATCTTGTCTCCTAGACCATCTATATTCATACATTTTCTTGAAGCAAAATGGATAATAGAGTTGACAACCCTAGAGGGGCAAGAGAGATTTTGACACTTTATCAAAATTCCCTCATCTAAAACTTCACTTCCGCAATCAGGACAAGAGGTGGGTCTTGATATGCTTTTTTGAGTACCATCTCTTCTGTCTGCTAAGACTTTTGTTACTTTCGGTATAACATCACCGCTTCTTATGATTATCACCGAGTCATTTATCTCTATATCTTTTCTTTGTATCTCATCAAAGTTATGCAGAGTTGCTCTCTCAACCATAACACCTTCTATATTTACAGGCTCTAAAATAGCCACTGGAGTGAGAACCCCCGTCCTTCCAACTTGAACTACAATATCTTTGATCTTTGTAACTTTTTCTATAGCTGGGAACTTAAAAGCTACCATCCATTTTGGATATTTAACAGTATATCCCAACTCCTCTTGAAGATTTAGCTCGTCTATCTTGATACTTACTCCGTCTAGCATCATCGATATAGTGTCTCTGTTTTTAATCATCTCTTCATAAAAGGCTATAACTTCATCTCTGTATTTAGTAACTACTCTTTTTGGTGGACTTAAGAAACCAAGACCATATATAAAGTCCATCACATCACTTAAAAGTTTAAAATTTAGCGAGTTTTGACCTACTCCCCAAGGATAGAACATCAACTTTCTTTTTGCTGTTATTTTTGTGTCCAACTGTCTTAGGCTTCCTGCTGCTGCATTTCTTGGATTTGCAAAAGGAGTTTCCCCGTTTTTGATCCTAGTTTGATTTATCTTCTGGAAATCACTTTTACCGATAACAACCTCGCCTGTTATGCTGATTAACTCTTGATACTCAATCTCAAGAGGAATAGAGTTGATGGTCTTTGCATTTTGGGTTACATCTTCACCGATTACTCCATCACCCCTTGTAATAGCTTGTTTTAGCTTCCCATTTTCATAAAGCAAATCCAAACTTGCACCATCAAATTTTGGTTCACAATAGTATGTAAAGTTTCGTATAGACTTTTCTACTCTTTTTATCCATGCATCAAACTCATCTATACTAAAGATATCTTCCATGCTCCACATTCGTTTTAAATGCTTGGCTTTGTTAAAATTTTCTAGTACAACTCCACCGACTCTCTTGGTTGGAGAGTTTGGATCCGTGCTTTGTGGATTCTCTTTTTCAAAACTTACAACCTCTCTATATAGAGTATCATACTCTTCATCACTAGCTATCGGGTTATCAAGTGTATAGTACGCTTTTGCCCAACTATTTAATAACTCTATATTTTTTTTATATTCATCTATATTCATCTTAACCAACTAACATATACTAATTTTAAAATAGTAACTCCTACAACAAAAAGAAAAAAAGTTCTTATGAAAGATACATCTCTTTTAACTACCATAGAAGAGCCACTA
>JALVAU010000186.1 GCA_027011025.1 Campylobacteraceae bacterium
ACTATACAAATCCCACATACTATATCTACTCTATTGGAAAGTTTATACATAATAAATATCAAAATAGAAATATAGTAGTACAAAAAACAGGGCTTGATGCAAGGCTGATAAAAGGTAAAAAACCAAAACTTTTAGTGCTTGTTGTAGGAGAGAGTGCAAGGGCAGATCATTTTTGGCTCAATGGATACAGAAAAGATACCAATTCATATCTAAAAAATGAAAATATTATAAATTTTAGCAATATGTATTCATGTGGTACGGAGACCGCTACATCAGTGCCTTGTATGTTTTCCATCCTTGATAGGAGTGATTTTAGCATAAGGGCTGGATTGGAGCATGAAAATCTGCTAGATGTTGCTAAAAGAGCAGGGGTTAGAGTTAAATGGATAGATAACAATTCAGACTCAAAAGGTGTGGCTACTAGAATAAAAGATGTTGTAAATATAAGAACTAAAAAGATTGAAAATTTTTGCGATAGTGGTGAGTGTAGAGACGAAGCTATGCTTGTAGGATTGCAAAAATATATAGATAGCAATCAAACAGACACTATTATAGTTCTTCATCAGATGGGAAATCACGGACCGGCATACTATAAAAGATATCCAAAAGAGTTTGAGAGATTTAAGCCTGTTTGCAAAAGCAATCAGCTTCAAGAATGTACACCACAAGAGATAAAAAATGCTTATGACAACGCTATAGCATATACGGACTATTTTTTGAGTAAAACTATTGATCTGTTAAAGAAGAGTGAAAATAAGTTTGATACGGCACTTCTATATCTTTCAGACCATGGTGAATCTCTAGGGGAAAAAGGTGTTTATCTACACGCCATGCCTTACTTTATAGCTCCGGTTGCTCAAAGACATATAGCATCAATTGCTTGGTTTGGTCCTAGATTTGACCACTTGGATGAGAA
Source organism: Campylobacteraceae bacterium (assembly GCA_027011025.1). Taxonomy (GTDB): domain Bacteria; phylum Campylobacterota; class Campylobacteria; order Campylobacterales; family Sulfurospirillaceae; genus JAADIZ01. The sequence continues at coordinate 917 of JALVAU010000186.1, forward strand.
GTGTATCAAGACAAGTGCAGACGAGCACTATTCACAAGATAACTATTTTAGTACAGTGCTTGGTTTGATGGGTATAAAAACAAAAGTGTATGATAAAAGTAAAGATATGTTTGCAAAATGTAGAAAGAATTAGAAGGTATATGGTTTTGGAAGATAATAAACAACAAAAAATAGTACAAATGTTTGATGATATAGCACCAACTTATGATAAAGCAAATAGAGTTTTGAGCATGGGCGTAGATATTCAGTGGAGAAAGAAGGCTTGCGATGAAACATTTGCAAGGTATAAAAAGCCTATTGATTTGATAGTTGATGTTGCATGTGGAACTGGTGATATGATGGGATATTGGCAAAAGAGAGCAGATAAAAAAAAGCTAAAAATCAAAAAGATATTGGGAATTGATCCATCAGTAGGTATGACAAATGTTGGAAAAGAGAAATTTCCAAATTTTGAATTTGTTATAAGTGAGGCAACCAATCTGCCACTAGAAGATGAGAGTGCAGATATATTAAGTATCAGTTATGGCATAAGAAATGTAGTCCAAAGAGAAGAGGCCTTTAGGGAGTTTGCAAGAGTCCTAAAAAGTGGTGGCTATGTGGTTATACTAGAGTTTACCAAAGATGACAAAAAAGGTTCTCTTTATGGCATCAAAGACTTTTATATGAACAAAGTTTTACCAAAAATCGGTGGATATATCTCAAAAAACAAAGAGGCTTATGAGTATTTACCAAACTCAATAGAAGGCTTTTTGACTTCAGATATGTTGCAAAATGAACTTGATGATGCAGGTTTTACAACAGAGTTTGTTAAGAGTTTTTCTATGGACATATCTACCCTGCTTATAGCTAAAAAAAGATGAATTCCAACTCTCTTCAAAGTGTTACAAGCTTAAACAACCAGATAAAATCTCTTTTGGAGAGTACATTTGTATATGTACATGTAGAGGGTGAAGTTTCGAGGTTTACCTACCACGGCTCGGGACATCTATACTTTACCTTAAAAGATAAAAACTCCTCAATCTCCTGTGTGATGTTCAGGGGAAACAACAAAAAGATGAAATTTCAACTCGAAGAGGGGATGCAAGTCGTCATAAGCGGTTCTATCTCCTTGTATGTTCCAAGAGGAAGCTATCAGTTAAACTGTATAAGCATAGAGCCTAGCGGTAGCGGTGCATTGGCAAAAGCTTATGAACAGCTTAAAGAAAAACTCAGGGGTATGGGCTATTTTGATGAGGCAAATAAAAAAGAGATACCAAGATATATAAAGAGCATAGCATTAGTGACTTCAGCCACAGGAGCAGCTCTTCAAGATATGTTAAGAGTTGCCAATAAAAGATGGCCTTTAGTGAAGGTTAAAGTACTAGATACTATCGTTCAGGGTGAAAACAGCGGTATAAATATAGCAAAAAATATCGCCTATGCCGACAAATTAGATGTAGATGTGATAGTAACAGGCAGAGGCGGAGGAAGCATAGAGGATCTATGGGGATTTAATGAAGAGGTTGTAGCGGATGCCATATATAGAGCAAAAACTCCCATAGTTTCCGCAGTTGGACATGAGATAGACTATGTTATAAGTGATTTTGTTGCAGATTTAAGAGCCCCAACACCCTCAGCTGCTATGGAGATGATACTGCCGGATAAAAATGAACTTTTGATGAGTATAGATGGCATGATAGAGCAATTACAAAGATTTTATGCAAGAGCTATATCCACAAAGAGTATGGATTTGCAAAATTTAAAAAATGAGTTTCAAAGATACTCCTTTTCGCAAAAGACTCACTTGATGCAAAGAGAGATAGATATACTAAAAAATCTCTACAGAGCTAAACTCTCATCAATACTTGAAGAAAAAAATCTAAAAACCTCTAGTTTGTTTGAGAAGCTAAGATTTGCATACAGACAAAATATAACGAGAAAAGAGCAGGCATTAGAGGGTACAAAAGAGAGTCTTTTGTCTAAAAACCCAACTTTAGGATTAAATGAATCCTATGCACAAGTCGTAAAAAACGATAAAAAAATCCAACCGGAAAAATTGAAATTAGATGATATTTTTGAACTCCAAACTGTAAAAACAGTGATAACTTCAAGAGTGCTAGATATAGAAAATCTATAGATGACTCCCGCGATAAGGCAAATAAAACAAAAAAAGATAAATTGTAAAATATATAGATATGAGCATGATACATCAAACACCTCTTTTGGCTTAGAGGTGGTCGAAAAACTATCCCTAAATGTCCATGAAGTATTCAAAACTTTGATAATTCATCTAAATAGTGGAGATTTTGCAGTTGCCCTAATACCTGTTTGTAGTAAAGCAAGTATGAAAAAAATAGCAAAAGCACTAAATGTAAAAAAGGCCAGTATGGCAGATACAATTGATGCCCAAAAAATCACAGGATATATACAAGGCGGAATAAGTCCAATAGGGCAAAAGAAGCAGTTAAAAACCATCATTGATGAAAGTGCAAAAAAGTATAAAACTATCTATGTTAGCGGAGGGCAAAGAGGGTTAGAAATAGAGATAAATCCAAAAGATTTACAAAAACTCACAAAAGCACTTTTTTGTGACATAATGCTAGATTCCTGCCTCTAAAATTTCTTTTCCATTTATATATATCTTTTCTGCTTTTTTAGTATGTAGTATGAGTTGCGTGGCTAAATCACCATTTATCAATTTATCTGCCAATTTTACTACCAATATATCAGCATCTTTTTCTTTTGCCAATACACCACTGTTTAAATTTAATGCTTTAGCAGCATTTTTTGTACTCATTTGCAAAAGTCTTTTTGATAGATTGTCTATATCTGCCCTAAAGTGCAACATCAAAGCAGCTCTCATCTCATCCCAAAGATTGAGGGATATGTTTGAACTTAGCCCATCTGTTGCAAGGTTTAGCATATCTTTATCTATGTTTTCTATCTCCAATCTTCCTGAGTTAAGAAGTCTATTTGAGACTGGACAATGTGTTATGAAGCCACCTAGCTCTTTTATCTTTTGTATCTCGTCATCACTTGCTTTTGTGCAGTGAGTAAAGAGAGTATTTGTATCGTAAAAGAGATTTAGATACTCCAAGGCACTATTTAATGGTCTTGCATTTGGCATAAAAGAGTTGAAAAACTCTACAAAATCTCCACTCCCACTATCTAGCCAATCTCGCTCAGCCTGAGATTCCATAAAGTGGGTAGATACGAGATAATTCTCTTTTCTTGCTATATCAAGTACATTTTTTGTTAAAATTGGATGAGTCGAGTATGGTGAATGTATCGAAATAGCGGGTATAAAAGTTTGGCTTCTGTTATCTTCGCTTTGGTGCAGTCTTGATTTGAAATTATCAAAAAGAACATCAACTGCATCAGGTCTAGAACCCAATATTTCATTGAAATATACAACTTTTTGAGGAGTTTTTACGCATGAGTCAAAATCATCACCGAAACTACTAATGGCTCCGAGTGTGGTTGTTCCGCTATGAAGCATATTTTGAAGTTGAATTTCGATAGATTTTTCTTTGCTATTTTGCAAAATAGCATCACGATTTTTTATAACACTTCCTAACCAAGATATAAAATCTCCATATTTTAGTGAAGTTCTGTTCGCACTAAACTCTAAGTGAACATGCGGATTGATGAGTCCAGGCATAATGACAGAATTTTCTCCGCAGTCTATTACCTCTGTGTCTTTATACTTTTGCAGTATCTCTTCTTTTTTGCCTAGGTCAATTATATTTTTATCAAAACAGATAGCTCCATCTTTGATGATTTCAAAATTATCTCTACATGTAAGTATAAAATCAGCTCTTAATATCTTCATTTTGCACCTTCGATACAGTAATAAAAGATTTTAGCCAAAAAGAACTTGACAGCAGATAAAGAGTAGCTACAATTTTTTAAACCTCAACAGGATGGATCTACTCTCAAAAATGTTTGCTAAGAGTGTTTAAGATTGGATAACAACTTTGCAAAAGTGACAATGAAGAGATGAGAAAAAGTGTCGATGAAAAGCAATTGAGATTTTTCTAATAGCAGTACATGAGGATATATTTACTTATTGTGGTAATAAAACTAAATAGTAGCTATTTAGTTAAATAGATGTTACTTTTTGTAACTTTATAACTAGTTATGTCGTTATAATGTTTAAATTTTAATTTTGTAGCTATTTTGTAATCTTTTGGTGCTATAATAATTTTATAAAAATAATAGGAGTTAAACATGAGAAGTAAGATTCTGTTTTTTGTAGCCTTTTTTATGGCAACCGTCAATTTAAGCGCTACTACCAACATAACATGGTGGCATGCCATGGGTGGAAGATTAGGTGAGGTTGTCAATGAGATGGCAAATAATTTTAATGCCAGTCAAAGTGAATATAAGGTGATACCTGTATATAAAGGTGGGTATGAAGATACTATGACTGCAGGAATCGCAGCTTTTAGGGCACACAAAGCTCCTGATATCATTCAAATATTTGACGCAGGTGCCGCTACTATTATCGGTGCAAAAGGTGTAGTCTATCCTGTAGCGAAATTATTCGACAAATATGGTGTAAAATTTAATCCAAATGATTATATAAGCGGTGTGAGAAATTTTTATGCAGATTCCAGCGGAAGGATGATAGGAAGTCCTTTTAATAGTTCAACTCCTGTCATGTACTACAATAAAGATGCATTTAAAAAAGCCGGCATAAAAAATCCTCCAAAAACATGGGAAGATTTTGAAGCAATGGCTCCGGCACTTAAGAAAGCAGGATATATAGGTTTGGCGCAAAGCCTAAGTACTTGGACTTCAGCTGAAAATTTTATGTCTAGACATAATCTACAGATGGCGGACAAAGACAATGGTTTTGCAGGTTTTGCTACAAAATTGTATTATGAAAATCCCGCAATGGATTATCACTGGGATAAGCTAAGAGCGTGGACACTTAAAGGATATTTTAAGTATTTTGGTCGAGGATGGGCTGATAATCAACAGGCTTTCTATGATCAAAAAGTTGCTATGTGGCTAGGATCAAGTGGATCTTTTGGGGGCTTGAAAAAAGGTGCTAAGTTTAATTTTGGAACAACATATCTTCCATTTTGGAAAAAATTTATCAAAAAAGGCGCTCAAACATTTATAGGTGGAGCCGCGCTATTTGTTTTTAGTGGCAAAAGTGATAAAGAGTATAAAGGTATCGCAAAATTTTTACAATACTTAACAAGTCCTAAAAATCAATATTTTTGGCATAAATCAACAGGTTATGTTCCTATCACAAAAGCTGCATATAAGTTGGCAAAAGAAGATGGATACTACAAGAGAGTTCCTGATGCAGAGATTGGGATAAAACAGTTAAGCTTACCGACTCAAAAATGGACAAAAGGATATAGACTTGGCAATTATGTTCAAATCAGAGAGGTCATGACTGTAGAATTTGAAAATATTTTAAATGGTAAAAAAACTGCTAAACAAGCACTTAGTGATGTTGATAAAAAAGGAGACAAACTTTTAAAAAGGTTTGCTCAAACTTATAGATAGACAATATTCGGCAGCAATAGATTTTGCTGCCGAATCAATAAAGCGAGATTATGAAAAAAGTTCAATTTAAAAGTAAATATATTCCATATCTATTTGTGTTTCCGCAAATGGCTATAATACTAATCTTTTTTATATGGCCATCAGCTATGGCATTTTATTACTCTTTTGTGCTCGAAGACGCTTTTGGTATAAGTTCTCGTTTTGTGTGGTTTCAAAATTATCAAGATACAATTTTTAATAATGACTACTACTCTAGTATAATTTTTACTTTTGTATTTTCAGCCCTTGTAACACTTTTTTCTCTAAGTGTAGGTCTTTTGTTGGCATACAAAACAAACAATATCATAAAAGCAAAAGGCTTATACAGAACACTACTTATGTGGCCTTATGCGATAGCACCGGCGATAGCCGGGCTTATGGCTACATTTTTCTTTAGTGAAAGCCATGGTGCTCTGTATGATTTTTTAAATTCATTGGGTTGGAAGTTCGATCCAAAAAGCGATCCGTTTGATGCGCAGGTTATGCTTGTATTTGTGGCTTCATGGAAGCAGATAAGTGTTGATTTTATATTTTTCTTATCAGGTCTTCAAGGAATTCCAAAGTCCATAATGGAAGCTTCTTTGATAGATTGCAAGAGTGCAGTAAAGAGATTTTGGACTATAGTATTTCCACTTTTGGCTCCAACAACATTTTTCTTGTTAATTACAAACATAACATACTCATTTTTTGATACTTTCGGTCTGATAGATACAACGACTAGAGGTACACCAATGGGTGAGACGAGAACACTTGCTTATAAGATATATCAAGATGGATTTTTGGGTGCAGATATAGGCGGTTCATCAGCTCAATCTGTTATTCTTTTACTATTTGTATTGATAATAACAATATTTCAGTTTAAATATTTAGAAAAAAGGATTCATTATTAAAAATATCTCTTTCTCGACAATATTTTCACATTTAGTGGTGATAATAGCTATTTTAATGTTTCTAGTTCCGGTTTGGGTTATATTTGCATCTTCTACGCATACACCCGAGACAATCTTAAACCAAGGATTGCAATTTTTGACAGGAGACAATTTTTTACATACTTACTCAAGTATATTTTTTGATCATACAGGATATACAAAGAATGTAACGGCAGCAAGGATGTTATTGAACTCCTTGATACTCGCAGTTGGATTTGCGACAGGTAAAGTGATTATCTCCTCCATGGCAGCTTATGCGATTGTGTATTTTAGATTTAAGATGGCAAATTTTCTTTTTTGGATTATATTTTTAACACTTTTACTTCCTATACAAGTGAGAATTGTTCCATCTTTTGAAGTTTTGGCTCATCTTAATCTTCTAAACAGTTATACAGGTTTAATTGTCCCGCTTATCGCATCTGCAACAGGAACATTTTTCTTTAGGCAATTTTACAAATCAGTTCCCGAAGAGCTGTTGGAGGCTGCTAAAATGGACGGTGCAAACAGTTGGCAGTTTTTTATAGATATTTTGGTTCCTATTTCCAAGACGATGATGGCGGCACTCTTTATTGTTATGTTTATAGTCGGATGGAATCAGTATTTATGGCCTATCATGATGACAACAAAGCCTGAGTACAATACTATACTCTTGGGAATCAAAGAGATATATCAAAGTAATTTTGAGGGTAGTTATCTACCGGAATTTAACAGAGCATTTGCTATGATAATTGTAGCTTTGATTGTTCCGGTTTCTATGGTTATAATTTTTCAAAGATGGTTTATAAAAGGCTTGGTAGATTCAGAAAAATAAGGAAAAAAATGGCATATATAGATATAGAAAATGTTATAAAAAGTTACAATAAAGAAGACAATATTATCAAGAAGATCAATCTTGAGGTAAAAAACGGTGAATTTTTAGTGATAGTCGGACCTAGCGGATGTGGAAAATCAACACTTCTTAGGATGATAGCCGGCTTAGAGGATATAACTGGTGGAGTTATAAAAATTGAAGATAAAGTTATAAATAACATACCTCCTGCAAATAGGGATATAGCTATGGTATTTCAAAATTATGCACTTTATCCGCATATGAATGTAGAAAAAAATCTTTCATATGGTCTTAAAAACAGGAAAATGCCAAAAGATGAAATTGCACTAAGAGTAAAAGAGATAGCAAAATTGTTGCAAATTGAAGAGTTTTTAAAGAGAAAGCCAAGTCAATTAAGCGGTGGACAAAAACAGAGAGTTGCAATGGGAAGAGCTATTATAAGAGAGCCAAAAGTTTTTTTATTTGATGAACCTCTCTCAAATCTTGATGCAAAATTGAGAAATCAAATGAGAATAGAGATAAGAAAACTACACGATAAACTAAAGATTACATCTATATATGTTACGCATGATCAGATTGAAGCGATGACCTTGGCAGATAGAATAGTGGTTTTAAATAATGGAAAGATAGAGCAAGTCGGAACTCCCGATGAGATATATGACAATCCACATACACTTTTTGTTTCCAAATTTATGGGTACACCGCCAATGAACATCTTTAAAAGTGAAGTTAAAGATGATAGCATACTTTTTTGT
>JALVAU010000187.1 GCA_027011025.1 Campylobacteraceae bacterium
ATGTTTGATTATAACGAACTCCATAAGTATAAAATAAAGATACCAGAAAATATAAAAAAATATATTGTTATAAATAAGCCATTCTCTTTTTATGAACAGTATAAGCTTCTTGTATGGATAACTATAATTATTTTTGCTGTTACTACTTTCATACTAGTTTTACTCGCTCTTAATGTAATCAGGAGAAAAAAGAGTGAGAATGAGTTGAAAAATCAACTAAAATTCATAAGAGTCTTGATGGATACTATACCAAATCCTATAAACTACAAAGATATAAACGGTAAATATATCGGATGCAATAGAGCTTTTGTGGATCTTCTAGGTTGCAAGAGAGAAGATATTATCGGCAAAACAGTATATGATTTTTTTGACGATGAGTGGGCAGAAGAGCAGACTAAAAAGGATGAAGAGTTGCTCCAGAAAAAAGGAACAGACAATTTTGAAAAGACTCTGCATTTTCCTGATGGTAGAGCAAGAATGGTAAGTTATAGTAAAACTGCATATGAAAATATGGATGGAAGTTTGGGTGGAATTGTTAGTATTATGGATGATATAACACAAAGAAACCAACAAAAAGAGTTTATAATTCAACAGTCAAAATTAGCAGAGATGGGAGAGATGATAGCAGCAATTGCACATCAGTGGAATGAGCCTTTGGTTGAGCTTTCAGCTATACTACAAGATATAGAGTTCAGCTATAAACAAAATGAGATGAGTGAAAATAGTATGAATGAATTTGTAAAAGATTCAATGGTGCAAATTCAGTATATGTCAAAAACTTTGAGTGATTTTAGAAACTTTTTAAAACCGTCAACAAAAAAAGCACTCTTTTGTGCTAAAAAAGCACTAGATGAAGTATTGGAGATCGTAGGTAGGCAGATATTTTATTCTCATATAAATCTAAAGGTTACATGTAGAGATGAAAAAGTTCCGATATATGGCTATGAAAATGAGTTTAAGCAGGTTTTGTTAAATATAATAAATAATGCAAAAAACAAGCTAACAAAGACAAAACATGGTAAGAATATAGAGATTTTTATAGAGGCACACTATGAGAATGTTAAGATAAGAATTATAGATGATGGAGATATTATCCCTACTGAGATTTTAGGTTTGATATTTGATCCATATTTTAGTACGAATAAAAATGGTACAGGTTTGGGACTCTATATGGCTAAAGTCATAATAGAAGATAAAATGAATGGAAAGATAAGTGCGTACAATTATGTGAATAAGGTAATTTTTAACATAATAGTTCCAAGCAAATAAAGAAAGGATGGTTGGGTGAAGATTCTTTTATTAGAGGACAATAAAAGACTAAATGATACGATAACAAAGAGATTAAAGGCGAAAGGTTATGAAGTATTTAGTTTTTTAGACGGACAAAAAGCTTATGAAGCGATAGATGATGGATATATATGTTATATACTAGACATAAATGTGCCAAATATCGATGGTATAGAGATACTAAAAAAGATAAGAGAGTATAATGTAAATACACCAATAATCATAATCAGCTCTACTGTAGAGCTCGATATCATCAAAGATTCATACAAATATGGATGTAATGATTACCTGAAAAAGCCATTTTTTATTGATGAGTTGGAGATTAAAATAGAAAAATTGTGTAACTTTGATAGGGATGTGATTGAAATATATGAAGGGTGTGTATTTTATTTTAAAGATAGTGCTTTGGAGATAGATGGAGTTCGTGAGCATCTTTCAAAAAAAGAGAGGCTTTTTCTAAATTTATTGCTATCAAAAAGAGGAAAAGTTGTCTCTATTGATACTATTCAGGCTATTGTATGGGAGGGTGGCTTTACAAGTATCGACTCTATCAGGTCTTTAATGAGAAGAATTAGAAAAAAAATACCGGTTGATTGCATAGAGACTGTTGTAGATGTAGGATATCTCTTTAAGAATTGTTTCGATTTGTAACAAATTTTTGATAATTTATTTGCAAAATATTTGAAATTTGAAATATCATATAGTTGTCATATAGTAGAGTTAAAATGACACCGTAGATGAATGATATGCAATAAAAACTTAATTTAAGGAGAAAACATGAAGTTAGGAAAAGTTTTAGGAACTTTAGGTTTAGCAGCTGCTATAGCTATTAGCGCTAGTGCTGCAGATAAGGTTGTGCATTGGAAATTGGCTATGACTTGGGGTACAAGTTTACCGCCGTTTACTGATGCTGTTCATGAGATGGCAAATTTGGTAAAAGAGTTAAGTGGTGGTAAATTTACTATCAGAATCGACTCAAAAAATAAGCATAAGTCTCCATTTGGTGTCTTGGATATGGTGAAACTTGGGCAGTATGATATGGGACACTCTGCATCTTACTATTGGAAAGGTAAAGATCTTGCAACTCTTCCTTTGACAACTATGCCATTTGGTATGACTACCCCTGAGCAATATGCTTGGTTTTACTATGGCGGTGGTATGGCATTAATGCAAAAAGTATATGCTAAGCATAAAGTTTACTCATTTCCTGGTGGAAATACAGGAAACCAAATGGGTGGATGGTTTAGAAAAGAGATCAAGAGTGTAAAT
>JALVAU010000188.1 GCA_027011025.1 Campylobacteraceae bacterium
GATTAAGGCTCTAGGAGCTGGCGTTGGTGATCCTGCAGGATGTACCATCTGTCATGGCGGTAATGTAAAAGCTACTACCAAAAAGATGGCGCACAAAGGTGCACCAAATCACCCAGGTGGTTTAGAGGCATTTGTTAGAGATCCGGGTAGTTTCTGGATTATGGATAAAACATGTGGACTCTGTCATGCTGACACAGTATCAAACATGAAAAAAGCTCTTATGGCTACTGAAGCCGGTAAGATACAAGGAAACTTACACTCATGGGGAAGTGAAGATACCCAAAAAGTAAAATTTGCTGACTATGATGTAAAAGACGAAGATGGAAAAACTCCGGCATGGGGAACAGATACTTATAAGAAGTATATGGTTGCAATGATGGATAAGTATCCTGATCAATTTCCAACTGAACTAAAACAACTTCCATTACCACCACAAAGCTCTGATGATCTTATGGGTAAAAGTGAAAAAGAGATAGGTTATCATGCATCTATTACTTATCAAAGAAGTGACTGTCAAAGATGTCATATCGGTGTAAGAGGTAGAAAAGGTAGAGGTGACTGGAGAGGTATGGGTTGTAGCGCTTGTCATATTCCTTATGGAAACGAAGGCATATATGAAGGTGGAGATCCAACTATCAATAAAAAAGAGCATGGACATCTTCTTGTTCACGAAATGCAAGCAAGTAGAGATGCAAAAGTACATGTTCCGACAACCGGTGTAACATTTAGCGGAATTCATCCTGAGACTTGTAACTCTTGTCACAATAGAGGAAAGAGAATAGGACCTTCATACATGGGTATGATGGAAGAGCCTTATGGTTCACCTCTAATGCCTGGTGGAAAATCTCAAAGTAAAACTCACGGAAAAAGATATCTACATATCAAATCAGACCTACACTTTACTGCGGGTATGACTTGTCAAGATTGTCACACATCTATCGATATGCATGGTGACGGTACGCTATTTGGTACTACTCTTGGCCAAGTAGAGATTGAGTGTTCTGACTGCCATGGTACAAGTAAAAAATTCCCTTGGGAATTAAAAATTGGATATGGAGAGAAAAATCTTGCAGTTAAAACATCAAACAAAGCAAGAGGACTAACTGACAAACTTCCAGGCTTTATGCAAAAAGGTATGGTTTACGACCCACAAGGCGGATACTTACTAAGTACAAGAGGAAACCCTCTAGGAAATGTTGTAAAAGTAAAAGGAAGCAATAAAGTCATAGCTCATCTTGCAAGCGGAAAAGACTTGGTTGTTCCTGTGCTCAAAACTAAACATGCAACAAAATCATGGAAATCAAAAGATGCAGAAGTTGCAATGGATACGGTTCAAGCACATATGGATAAACTAGAGTGTTATGCATGTCATGCTGATTGGGCTCCGCAATGTTATGGTTGTCATATAAAAGTTGACTACAGAAAAGGTAAGAGTAAAACTGACTGGGTTGCAAGTGGTTCTACTCACTTTAAAAATGGTGAAACCAGCGAATCTGTTCTTGGAACAAAAGGTAAAAAACAGATAGGTAAAGCTAGCGAAACTAGAAGTTACACTAGATGGGAAAATCCAATATTGGGAATCAACGGTGAAGGTCTTGTAACACCAGTTATGCCTGGCTGTCAAGTAACATTTACTGTAATTGGACCAAATGGAAAAACTTTAATTCTCAATAAACAAGCAAGAGTTCATGACAATGGCAGTATCGTAAATGCGATAGATATGTCACCGGTACAGCCTCACACAACCGGCAGAAAAGCCAGAACATGTGAAAGTTGCCACTCAAGCTCAAAAGCACTTGGTTACGGTATCCAAAATGGTCAGTTTATGACAGATCAAGGACATGATGTTAAGATCGATATACAAGATCTTGCAACTGGTAAATTTGCTTCATCTCACACAACTGTACAGATGAAAGCGATTCCGGGTATGGATTATGATTGGTCACAAATCGTTACAAGAGACGGAAAACAACTTACAAATGTAGGTTCGCACTGGCCAGCATCTCGTCCACTTGACCAAGACATGAGAGTTAAAATGGAAAGAACGGGCGTATGTATGGGTTGTCATCAAAATATGACAAACAAAGAGTTATGGGATAAAGTAAATACAAATCCTGGAATTTTATCTGATAAAGAACATATTAACAAAGTTAATAGTATACTTCACAAATCAGTTAAATAAGAGATCGCTAGATTCTCTTTGACAAAGTGTGGCATGAAGTGATTCATGCCACACAAAAATTTTCAATAACAAGGTAGAGATATGACAAAATTTTTTTTAAAAACTATAGGATTGCTAGCAATAACTATATTTTTATTTGTAGGCTGCACAGATGAAAAAACAACTGTAACAACTGTAAAGAAACCAACAGTTATCAAGAAAACACAAAAACCAAAAACGATCAAGATAGAAACACATGCAGCGAAAAAGACAACCGATACTGTTAAAAAAGATTTTGATTTAAGTGATGTTTTTAAAGATGCGGCGAAAATTGATCCAAAGGGTAAATATATGATCATAATCTTCAATAGTGGAGAGTGCCCGTATTGT
>JALVAU010000189.1 GCA_027011025.1 Campylobacteraceae bacterium
TAGTTTACCTTTTAAAAAGTACTATATAGATAATCTAACATAAACTGTTTTTTAGTGAGGCAAGTATGTTAAATTTTTTGATTTTACTTATAGCATTATCGCTGTTGTTAGTCTTGATTAGGTTTTTAAGAGGTCCAACCTTGGCTGATCGGGTTGTAGCTTTTGATTCAATGAGTGTGATTGCTACTTCATTGCTTGTTGTACTATCCTTCTATTTCCATAAAAGTTTGTATCTTGATGTTGCATTCGTTTTTGGTTTGATTGGGTTTGTGGGCACTGTAGTATTTGCAAAATTCTTAGATAAGGAGCTTTGATGCTGGTCTTTATAGGATATATTTTGGGATTCTTGGGAGTTGCTCTGTTCTTTATAAGTGGAATTGGCTTGTTGCGCATGCCAGACACTCTGACAAGAATGCAAGCAGCCACAAAAGCTTCAACGCTGGGTTCTCTTTTGGTGATTTTGGCAATCGCATGTTTTGAACCGCAATGGACATTTAAACTTATTGTTCTTGCTGTATTTATATTGATAACAAATCCAATATCTTCATCACTGTTGGCAATGACAACATATAAGAGATTTTACAAGCATGTTGTCAATACAAGTGGAGCAGATGCTTTCAAAGGAGAAGAGAAATGATAGGATTAATTATATTATTTACTTTTTTAGCAGTTATCGCTGTTGCTCTTGGTGCGATCCTCAGTAAAGACATCACCCAATCGGTTATGTTGTTTATGGGTGTCGGGCTTGGAAGTGTTGTTCTTTTCTTTATATTTCAAGCTCCTGATGTCGCACTAACTGAAGCTGTTATCGGAACAGGGCTTAGTACAGCAGTATTTTTACTAGGAATCAGACACACCTCACAAGAGGAGGTGGAATCATGAATCTAAAAAAAGTTTTACCACTTAAGCATATAGTACTCTCCTTGCTTTCATCGGCATTGTTATTGTCTGTTGTCGGTATTCTTATGCAAGTCAAAACTGATATGTTTAAAAATGTCGGAGCAATTTACCTAAATCTAAATATGCAAACAGCCGCAGCAAATGCTGTCACTTCCGTCGTTACATTTTTTAGAGGTATTGATACGGTTGGAGAAGTGACGGTTCTATTTTTAGCTACTTCGGGTGTGGCTCTGATGCTCTCAGCTACGCAAAGAACTTGTGATAAAGTTGTAAAGCAAGAGAGTTTCGTTTTGAACGCAGGAAGCAAGTTGTTACTTAGTGTGATTATCCTCTTTGGTGTTTATGTCATCATACACGGTCACTTGAGTCCCGGTGGCGGTTTTCAAGGCGGTGTTGTTATAGCTACGGCGTTTTTACTACTATTTTTGGCAAACCCAAATATGAAATTAAGCCACGGTATTTTAACATTAGGTGAATCCCTCAGTGGTGCTACTTATGTCTTGGTTGTTATCATCGGTCTGTTTAAGATGAATATTTTACTTGGAAACTTTTTACCTCATCCAATAGGAGAGATTGGAGAGTTGATAAGTGGCGGTATCATACCTGTCGTTTATATACTTGTTGGTATAAAAGTTGGAAGCGAAATGAGCGTCATCGTAGAATATTTTGTAAAAGAAGATTATTATAAAGAGGTGTGCGATGCTTGACTTTTTCAATAATACACAAACGATTCACATGATTATTATCATAGGTTCCATGGCTCTTTTTTTCATAGGATTTTATGGAATTGCTACGCAGAAAAATTTGGTGAAGGTTTTAGTCTCTTTTGATATCATGGAATCCGCTCTTTTTCTGTTTTTTATAGGACTACACTATCAAGTGGGCTTGGTAGCACCGATAGTTGATAAAAATTTAAAAACCTTTACGGGCATGGTTGACCCTGTTCCACAAGCGATGATCTTAACAACCATCGTTATCGGACTTGCTGTCTTGGCACTTGGATTATCATTTGGTATTGAGTATTATAAACTCACCGGAAGAAATGATATATCTAAAATGAATGAGTTGAGGGATTGATTATGAGTTTAGGTTACTATTTTTTACTGCCGGTTCTTTTCTCTTTTTTAACTCCCTATTTTAAAAAGCTAGGTTCATTTACTTTAAGAGGAAGTTCGATTTTATTGAGTCTTGTTCTGTTTTTACAGACAGTGGCTTATGTAGGTGTGAAACTACCGCAAATTTCTCAATTTTCGATTAAACCACCTTTAGGTATCGCATTTATATTAGATGGGTATTCTCTTCTTTTTTTATTGATTTTCACTTTTTCTGCCCTTGTCGTCTCTTTTTATATGTATTGGTTTTTTGAAGAAAATAGTGGCAGAGATGAGGCAAGATTTTATGTGTTTTTCAATATGCTCATAGCAGGAAGTATCGGTATGATACTTAGTTGTGATATATTTAATCTATATATATTCTTTGAGATTACAGGTATTTGCTCATATACGCTCTCGGCATTCAACAAAGACAAGTTGGGTCTGGAATCGGGTATAAAATACCTCATTATAGGTTCAATCGCCTCTATCTTTATAGTATTTGCAATTATGCTCATATATTTACAAATAGGAACTGTAAACTTAGGTCTTATTGCAC
>JALVAU010000190.1 GCA_027011025.1 Campylobacteraceae bacterium
TATTGCTTCAAAATAAATATGTGAAGTAATTTGACTAGCATCTTTTTTTTCTAAAAAAGGTTGTAAATTAATAAGTATTGATTCTATTAGTTGTTTACTAACACAAATTTTCATTTTATCTCCCTAATATTTTCTCTTATTTATTCTTAAATAAGTAGTAGTAGTAGTAGTTCTACGTGAATATGTGAATAACCCTTTTCAAGACCGAAACTATAGGGTTTAACTTGTATATAAAAAGGTGAAAGTTATTCACATCTTTTCACATATTGAATTATATCTTTTTTTTATGTATCTTTACCTTGCATAAAAATCTTCTTAGCCATTTTTTTATGAGCGAGTTATCTTAGTAGATAATTCATCTAATAAAATTTTAAGATTATCATCTTCTTCTAACATTTTAGTTACTTTTTTTATGGCATGACTGACAGCAGTATGGTCTTTCATATTGAAATAAACAGCAATTTGTGGCATCGAATTTGAGGTTAATTTACGAATAAGGTAGATAGAAATTCGTCTAGCACGTACCACAATACGGGTTCTCTTTTTTGAAGTAATATCAGATAATTTAATATTAAGCTCTTTTGAGATAACAGTTACCACATTATTGATAGAGATTTTTTTCTCTTTTTCTATTAGTTGGTCTTTTATGACATTGTGTGCAAACTCTAAGGTTAGCTCTTGATTCATTAGTCCTGCATAAGCATTTAATTTAATAATAGCACCCTCTATTTCTCGGATATTATTTCCCATATTTGAGGCTAAAAAATTAACAATATCAGGATTAAGGCGAATGCCATCTATTTCACATTTTTTTTGAATAATTGCAATTTTAGTTTCAAGCTCAGGAGGCTGTATATCTGCCATTAGTCCCCATTCAAACCTACTTTTAAGTCTATCTACTAAGCCTTTAATCTTGTGAGGTTGTCTATCTGAAGTGATGATAATTTGCTTCTTTGCTTGATGTAATTCATTGAAAGTATGAAAGAACTCTTCTTGGGTTTGCTCTTTGCCAGAAAGGAACTGAATATCGTCAATAATAAGAATGTCACACTCTCTAAAATGTTCACGAAATCTATCCATTGTTTGGCTACGAAGGTGTGTTGTAAACTTATTCATAAATTGTTCAAAAGTAGTGTAGATAACCTTTTTGCCTAACGATATTTGATGGTTTCCTATGGCTTGAATAAGATGTGTTTTACCTAAGCCAACCCCACCATATAGGAAAAGAGGGTTATATATAGTCCCTGGTTTTTCAGAAACAGATTTCGCTGTTGTATATGCAAATTGATTGGAGTTCCCTACAATAAAGCTTTCAAAAGTAAAAGAGGGATTTAATATAGTACTTTTAGCACTGTTTCCTGACTCTTTTATGACGCGTGATTTACTATTTTCCTTCTTAATATTAGCACTTTTATTAATAGAGATAGAGATATTAGGTTTTGTTTTACTTTCAAGTTCAAAGAGATGAACCAATTGAAAGTCATACTTAGTCTTAATCCATCTTGCTAATAATATATTAGGTGCATAGAATTGTCTAAAAGTCTCTTTAGACTCTTTTTCACAGTAGGTAAGGTTCTTAATATAACGGTTCCAGTCTTTAGTACTTATTTCTTCCTTAAGTTTTTTTAATACTTTATTTCCTATATTCATATGATTCCTTTTTATTATGTGAATAACTTTGTGAATAACTTTTGTGAATGTTATCTAAAAGTGGCTAAAATTAGACAACGAAAAGGGTGTGAATAAAGTTATTCACATATTTTAAAGGATGTGAATGGTTATACTTGGAATCGACCCTGGAACCCGAAATATGGGCTATTGCTTTTTAAATTTTACATGTGAAAAGTTTAGCTTAATTGAGGCAGGAGTATTAAAATTTAAAGAGAGAGAATTAAAGGCTCAAATTGGAGAATTAGTAGAAGGATTAGATACCTTGTTTTTAGCTCATAAGCCCGAAGAAGTGGCGATTGAAGACATTTTCTATGCACACAATCCTAAAACAGTTCTTAAGTTAGCACAGTTTAGAGGAGCTTTAAGTTTAAAGATACTTTTATCTGTTGGAAATTATGAAGAGTATACACCTTTACAGGTGAAAAAAGCTATTACAGGCAATGGTAAAGCAACAAAAGAGCAAGTAGCTTTTATGGTGAAACGCCTTTTAAATATTAAAAAAGAGATAAAACCACTAGATATCACAGATGCTATGGCAATTGCTATAACACATGCTCAACGTGTGAAATATAGAGGATTGAATCGATAATATACTACAGAATCGGATTAGATAATCTTTGTTTAAGTCAAAAAAAAATATAATCCGATTCTCTTTTTAAGATGATCGCGTAACTCAGTTGGTAGAGTACTTCCTTGACATGGAAGAAGTCGTTGGTTCAAGTCCAATCGTGATCACCATTTTTTGTCACTCTTTTTCCTTTACTCGTTGTCGTTGTGCTTCGTCGGATACAGTAGTATACCTCCTTACACACTCCTAGATTAAAGAAAAAATAGTAACAAAAAAGGGCATCCTTCACCACCCCAAAAAACCAATAGAC
>JALVAU010000191.1 GCA_027011025.1 Campylobacteraceae bacterium
TCTCTATGATATGCCTCTTTTTTTTCATTGTATTTGTCAACTCTTCTCCTACTTTGAATTCATCCTCTAACAAGTGTATATTTTGCAATTTTTCAAATGATTTAAATCCATTTTTTTGATTTAGTATCTTATTCATATCGTTTTTAATTTCATTTGAAATTTTTTTATCTCCAAATAGACTCTGCACATCATTTATGACTTTATTAAATTTTTTAGAGACATACTCATTTAACTCCTCCAAATCGGGAACGATTAACATTCCCAAACCCTTTTTATCTTGTCCAACAAGTATGGCATCTGTGATAAAAGGGAGTTTCGATATGGCTGATTCTATCTTACTTGGGTCTATATTTTCCCCATTTGCCAAAACTATTATCTCTTTTGAGCGACCTGTGATGACAAGCTCTCCCCTTAGAGTTAGTTTCCCTAAATCTCCTGTTTTAAAATAACCATCTTTTGTAAATGCTTTTTTATTCTCTTCATCATTATCATAGTAACCTGGAGTTACCTGCTCGCCTTTGATGATAATCTCTCCTACTTTTCCATTTTCCAGCTCATTTCCCTCTTCATCTACAATTTTTAAGTCTGTATGATTTGTTGGAAGTCCTAGAGTGGAAAAGGTATTACAATTGAGTGCCCTTCCGGCGATTGCCGGTGCACACTCCGTCATGCCGTAAGCATTTACTATTCTGATTCCAACCGCATCAATCCAGCTATCTATAAAATCAGGAAGCGACCCTCCTCCGCTAATCGCGAGTCTTAATCTGCCTCCAAACTTCTCTTGTACAGCTCCTAGCTTCTTTTTTGCCAAAATATTTGGAAGATATAGAAAAAAGAGCTTAAAATAAGCCTTACTTTTATCTATACATGTAGAGATAAAATTTCTCTTTTCAAATAGGGGCAATTCATCCTTAATAACTCTAAGATTGTAGTTGTAAGCAGTAGAAATATCAATCAATTTTAGAAAAATTTTGTACTTTTTTGGGTCCTCTTTTTTTAGTTTAGAGTTTATCTTTGTGTACATAGACTCCCAAAGTCTTGGAACCGTAGCAACTAGAGTCGGTTTATAAACTTCTAAATCATTTGCAAAAGTTTTTATGCTAGAGTATATAGTGCGACATCCCATGGAAACAGATAGATACTCAACAGCTCTTTCAAAAATATGCCATGACGGCAAGATAGAAACCCAAATATCGTCACTGCTTAGGGCTATGATAGCAGGTAGTTCTCTGACATTATACATAATATTTTTGTGTGTTAAAATCACACCTTTTGGCACACCTGTTGTACCCGAAGTGTAGATGAGTGTAAAGGTGTCATCTTCATTTAGATTATTGGCTAGGTCTTTAAACTCTCTTATATCATCTTTATATATTTTTTTATCTTTAAGCAGATCTTGATAAGAGTAGGTATTGTCAAAAAAAGTGTGTATGTTTTGGGCTTCTAGTATAAATATGGATTTTATATCCAAACTTTTGAGCATCTCTTTATGTTCTTCATAAACTGATTCATTTTCTACGATCAGATACTCGCATTTTGAGTGGCGCATGATATACTCTAGCTCTTTGGTTGTCGTATCACTGCCTCTTGGTATGCTGATAGCACCAAGCGAAACTATGGCAAAATCTGTGACAATCCACCCATATCTGTTATCACAAACAAACATAACTTTTGAGTTTTTAGTGATCTTTTTAGCACGAAGTTCTCTTGAAAGAAGAAGTACATCTTCAAAAAATTTCTCATAAGTTACTTCAAACTCTTGCTCGCCTATCTTATATACAAACGCAATTTTTTCTCTATATTTTTCATATGAGTCTAAAAACATATGAAATAGAGTATTATTTTCTCTTTTCAATATAAAGCCCAACTTTTTTAAGAATATTATACCCTATTGTAGCAATTTAGCAAAAAATCCTTTTTTCTCTGGTTTCTTATATGTCTGTTTTCTCTCATCAATAAAATCTGGGTCTGGCTTCAAAAGCTCCTCATTAAAGGGTTTTATAACTTTTTTTGTCTTATCTTTATTCCACACATTTATGGTTTTTCTATTTATAGGGGCATGCATTACACACATAACTTCTCCTTTTTTTAATCTATTATATCATGCTTGTGTGTAGTGTATATTTAGGACACCTCTAATAACCCTATACACCAACAGAAGCCTAGTATAGGATTATTAGAGGTGTCCTTTAGTTTACACAATAGATATAATGAGTAAGGAAGCTTTTTAAACTAAACAAATCTCCTAACATAATTTTCTAGTGAAACAGGATCCATCGCGCCAGATACTCTATCAATCTCTTTACCATTTTTAAAGACAACCAATGTCGGAATACTTCTTATCTTAAATCTGCTTCCTAAAAACTGTTCATTTTCTGTATTTACCTTAGCAAAAAGTGCTTTTAAAGGAAATCCGATCGCCACATCAGAAAAGACAGGAGCCATCATCTTGCAAGGTCCACACCATGGAGCCCAAAAATCAACTATAACGGGTATGTCAGAATTTTCTAAAATTTTGTCTATGTTTGAAC
>JALVAU010000192.1 GCA_027011025.1 Campylobacteraceae bacterium
CCCATAGGTATAAACTTCAGCACCAAAAACTTTTGAATTAACTAGTTAGTCCTGCAATTTTTTGATACTAAATTTTATACCTCTGGGAGCTTTTAAAAGTTTACCTATCTAGGTGGTAGAGTAATAAATATTTTATCTTTTTTGGTATAATTCTACACATCAAAGGCAATAAGGCGCATACATGAGCACAGAATTTAGCATAGGTCAAAAAGTAAAAAGCTTACGAGAAACAAAAGCAATGAGCACAAAAGAGCTAGCAAAGCGAGCAAATATATCGGCCGGTATGATCTCTCAACTTGAACGAGGCTCCACTCAAGGCTCTGTTGAAACTCTAAGAAAAATAGCAAAAGTATTAGATACTACTCTTGCATCACTATTTGAAAACAGAGATGATACAAATAAAAACAGTAGCTTTGAAACTCTACATGTAGTAAGAAGAGACAAAAGAAGAAAGATCTCCTTTCCTGACCCTCTTTATAAATGTGAGATGCTTACACCAGACTTACAAGGAGATATAGAGTTTGTTTTAGTAGAGCTAGAGCCAAACCGTACAACTGATGATATTTTACCACACACAAAAGGTGGAGAGGAGTGCGATTTTGTCTTAAGCGGAACTATTGAAATTCAAATTGATGAAAAAAAATACATCTTAAATGAGGGTGATAGTATAAGATTTGACCCGAAAATTCCACATAAAATAGAAAACAGAAGCAACAAGAAGGCATCATACATAAGCGCTATAACGCCTCCTTCATTTTAAGTTTATGCCACTTTTACAAACTCTAACTCTTTGATTTTTTCATCTATTTCATCTGAAACTTTTAGATAAGTCTCTAAGACCACATCTTGAAGTTTTGAAGATATTATCAATCTTAGTGGTCTATTGCCGGGATTTTCTCTCACATATCTATATAAATTATCAAGCACAGCCGTATCTTCGCTAAAATCCACTATGAGTGTTTTTGGATCAGCTATAACTTCAACAGTTTTTGTATTTAGTTTCTCTTTTTTTGCATCATTTAGATTTAAAATTTTTAAAACTCTTTTATTCACACCTCTATCATCTCTTGTTACTGCAACCTTCAGACAGATAGGTTCACTCTTATCCATAGTCTCTATCTTTTCTAGGTGTTTTGAAAAGAGTGTAATTTCAATATTACCGTGAAAATCCATGAGATTTAAGATTGCAAACTTATTTCCTTTTTTACTGATTTTTTCCACTATCTCTTCAACTTTTCCGATAAAAAGAGCCGTACTGCCATCACCAAGATTTTCAATTTCACTTGAAAGTGTATAATTTATACCGTCTATCTCTTCTCGAAATTCATCTAGCGGATGCCCTGATACATAAAATCCCATAGTCTCTTTTTCAAATTCTAACACTTTTTTCATATCAAACTCAGGAACATTCTCTATCTCTACATGTAGAGCTATGAGTTCTTTATCATCTCCAAAGAGTGAATTTTCTGCTATCTTTTTTGCTCTTGCACACTCTCCTGCTGTTTCCACAATCTTCTCAATATTATCCAGCAGAGCTCGCCTTGTGTAGGAAAATCCATCAAAACTTCCTGATTTTATAAGTGATTCTATAACTCTTTTATTTACTTTTGAAGTATCTATTTTAGAGAGAAAATCATCTAAATTGTCAAATCCTCCATCCTCTCTAGCTTCAAGTATCTTCGTTATGGCTGAGCTTCCCATACCTTTTAATGCCCCTAAACCAAATAGTATAGTCTCATCTCCCTCTTCATCTTTTATAGCTGTAAACTCGATCATACTTTTTCTCACACTAGGAGGCGAAAGCTTGATGCCAAGTCTTTTGACCTCATCTATATATTTGACTATCTTATCTGTATTGTCCTGCTCACTTGTCAAGAGAGCTGCCATAAATTCTTGGGGATAGTAGCACTTAAGATAGGCGGTTTGAAATGTTATCATCGCATAAGCAGCAGAGTGGGATTTGTTAAAACCATATCCTGCAAACTTCTCTATCAATTCAAAAAGTTCCATAGCATGTTCATACTTGTAACCCTGCTCTTTTGCTCCGTTTGCAAACTCCTCTTTGTATTTCTTCATCAAATCAAACTTCTTTTTACCCATCGCACGACGAACTATATCGGCTTTTCCAAGGCTAAATCCACCAATAGTCTGTACTATCTGCATGACTTGCTCTTGATAAACTATGACTCCATAAGTAGGCTTCAGTATCGGCTCTAGCGGTTCGGTAAATTCATCATAAAAGTAGTCTATCTCTTTTATACCATGTTTTCTGTCTATAAAATCATCCAGCATACCAGACTCCATAGGACCCGGTCTATAGAGTGCAAGAACCGCAACCAAATCTTCAAAAGCTGTGGGTTTTAACCTCTCATTTAGCGACTGCATACCACTTGATTCTATCTGAAAAAGCCCTATCGTATGTCCGCTTTGGATAAGTTTATAGATATCCGGATCATTTACATCAAGTGTGTTAAAATCTATATCTTTGTTATATCTTCTCTTGATAAGCTTAAGAG
>JALVAU010000193.1 GCA_027011025.1 Campylobacteraceae bacterium
GACAAATAGAGGTAAAAGACTTAAAAAAAGGAAATTCACTATTACAAATGAATCTATTTGGCGCAATTGACAGGGATGGTGTAGGAAATACTGGCAATGCAGATAAAACAGATATAGATGAATTGATTGCCAAAAAAAATGTTGATATTATCAGTTTTGATAAGAGTAATTTTACATCTGTAAAAAGTACAGCAAAAGTGGGGGTAAGTGCTAGCTCAACAAACCCAAAAGAGTTTAGTTTAAATACGATATTGAAGCAGATAGACGGAACAAGTGTTAAGACAACGGATAAACTGCAGAGTTTTATGGGAAGTAATGTTGACCAAGTAATCCTTGATGGCACAGACACATCAAATGCTCCTGTTTCATACAATTTTACTGTAGACAGTACAACAACTTTGCAAAATCTTATGGATGCTATTGATACTCAATATTCAGCTAGTACTAGACTTGAAGACGGTCAAATTTACATAACAGACGGCACTAGCAGTACTTCTAGTTCTCTTGATATAAAATTAACAACACAAAATAATAATGGCACTGCTGCTGATACCAGTGATGATTATGATGTAAATGGTTTTGCAACCCTAGATGGCATGAATTACTCAAGAAGAGGTTTTACAAAAAATGGAAACGATATATCAAGTAATGTTTCGCAGTTTGTAAAAAGTAGCGGAGAGTTTGCTGCGGGAAGTACAAAACTTTTAGATGTTGCCGGTACCTCTTCGCTCAACAACAAACAATTTTTACTTTCAGGTATAGACAAAGATGGTACCTCTTTTAATGCAAAAATAAACCTTAGTAATGGCGGATCAACATTTTCTCTAAATGGTAATACATATACAATTTTTGATGCAGAGGGAAATGCAACAAAGGCAGATGATCTAACATACCAACAATTAAATGATGTGATTAGTATGATAACTGCTGATTCATTGCCTACGGATATGGATAGTCCAACTGACGGTATTCAAGCAGATGAATATAATGATGCAGTTAAATCAGCACAAAATAGTGTAGAGGTAAATTTGGATTACAGGGGCAGAATAAATATACATGACAAAACAAACTCTGCCTCAAAGATAGAGTTTGCTATGTACGATAGTGATGCAGACCAATTTGATGGAACTAAAAATCCAGCTATGTCATTTATGGCAAATGATGCAGTTGCGATTCAATCTCCACATATAGATTTTTTCAAAGAGATAGATGAGATGATTGATGCGGTCAGAGATGGAAATTTTAACATGGATTCAGAGTTTTCGGATCCTAGAAATTTAGGAATTCAAAACTCTATCTTAAAGATTGACCACATTAGCGATCATTTTACTAAAATGCATACGGAGATAGGTTCATACTCAAATGCTTTGTTAAATGCAAGTGATAGAGCTGATTTTTTAACTCTAAATGTAAAAACCATAAGAAGTGAGATAGCTGATGTTGATATAGGCGAAGCTTATACTAGATTTACTCAGATTAGCAACAACTACCAAGCAACACTCTCAACAATAGCCAAGATAAACTCTATGTCTCTTTTAAACTATATGTGATATAATTCCAAATAGTAATTATAAAGGATTTAATATTTTAAAAGAGACTGTTTTTGTGATTATGGCTGCTTTCTTTCTTTTTTTGGGATTATCTACTGTTTTGATGGATATCTCCATAGTAGGGGTTTACGGTGCTAAACTAGGAGCACTAAACTTTCATCTTTTTGGATATATCTCTTATGTCTATCCTTTTATTCTGCTCCTACTTTCATATTTTATATACAAAGATAGAAGATTTGATATTCGCAAACTAGAGATATATTTAGCTTCGATACTGCTTTTTTTATCTTTTTTGATGGTTCAAGCTCTTTTTGTAGATCGTAATGGCTTTATAGGCTACTCTATCACCCACTCTATTGTCTCTTATGTTGGAATTGTTGGGGTATGGATAGTTATAGTTGCGATAGTTTCATTGTGTTTTGTTATGTTTTTTGATATAGGTTTTGATGAAATATTTGCATCTATGGATTTAGCAAGCAAGCTTCCAAAGAGGAAAACAGAGGAAAAAAAGAGGAAAACAGTAGTTCAAAAACAGAAAAAAGAGAACATGATGGAAGAAAAACCATCAAGACTAGAGAGTGAATATATCGAAAAAGATAGTGAAAACAAAGAAGAGAAAAAAATAGAGACACAAGAGCAAAAAGAGGGTATAACAAAGAGTGGTGTAGAGATACTAAATGTAGTAGAAGAAAATGAAAAATTACTAGAAGAGATTGATAAAGGAGAGATTGATAAACCAAAAAATTATAAGCTACCTTCTCTAAAATTTTTAAGCGATCCTCCTAAAAGACATCTACATGTAAATGAGAGTGAGATAGACCAAAAGATATCTGATCTGCTTGAGAAGTTGAGAAGATTTAAGATAGACGGAGATGTAGTGAGAACCTACTCAGGTCCTGTTGTTACAACTTTTGAATTTAAACCAGCACCCCATATAAAAGTATCAAAAATCTTAACTCTTCAAGATGATCTAGCTATGGCACTAAAAGCTCAGACTATTCGTATTCAAGCACCTGTTCCGGGAAAAGATGTAGTTGGAATCGAAGTACCAAATAAAAAAATAGAGACTATATATCTAAAAGAGATACTCCAAAGTGATATATATAAAAATTCATCTTCTCCTTTAACTATCGCATTAGGAAAGGATATAGTCGGAAATCCTTTTGTTACAGATTTGAAAAAACTGCCTCATCTTTTGATAGCAGGCACAACGGGTAGCGGAAAGAGCGTCGGTATAAACGCTATGCTTCTCTCTTTGCTTTATAGAAATTCACCAGATACTCTAAAACTTTTGATGATAGATCCAAAGATGCTAGAATTTTCTATTTACAACGATATTCCTCATCTCTTAACTCCTGTCATAACAAAACCCAAGCATGCTATTATAGCACTAGCAAATATGGTAAATGAGATGGAGAGAAGATATAAAGTCCTTAGCCAATCAAAGACAAAAAATATAGAAAACTATAATGAAAAAGCAAAAAAATCAGGATTACCACATATACCATACATAGTCGTTATCATCGATGAGTTGGCAGATTTGATGATGACAAGCGGGAAAGAGGTAGAATTTTATGTCTCACGGCTCGCACAGATGGCAAGGGCGAGCGGTATTCACCTCCTAGTAGCAACTCAAAGACCATCTGTTGATGTTGTAACAGGACTAATAAAAGCAAATTTACCTTCTAGGATAAGCTTTAAAGTTGGACAAAAAATAGACAGCAAAGTGATACTAGATGCCAGTGGAGCAGACTCACTTCTTGGGCGAGGAGATATGCTCTTTACTCCTCCTGGCAGTTCAGGTCTCATAAGACTACACGCTCCATTTGCAAGCGAAGATGAGATAGAAAAAGTTGTTGAGTATCTTAAGAAACAACAGAGTGTTGAGTATGATGAGAGTTTTTTAAGAGATGAATCAAGTAGTGATACCCGTAGTGCAAGTGTTGATGATGATATAGATGAGCTTTTTGAAGATGCTAAAAATATCGTATTAAATGAGAAAAAATGCTCCATAAGCTATATACAAAGAAGATTACAAATAGGATATAACAGATCTGCGAGAATAGTCGAACAATTAGAGGCTACAGGAGTATTATCTGCTCCAAATTCCAAAGGTCAGAGAGAAATTTTATAATTTTTAAATAATTTTGTGATACAATCCTTATAAAAATTATTAGGAGTAGCAGATATGGATTATTTAAAAATTTACAATGACCATGTATTAGAGAGATCGAGACTTGGAGTTCCTCCTCTTCCTTTAGATGCACAGCAAACAGCAAGAGTTGTTGAATCCTTAAAAAAAGGTGAGGGCGATCAGAAAGTTTTGCTAGAACTACTTACACACAGAGTAAGTCCGGGTGTTGATGATGCTGCCTATGTAAAAGCTGCTTTTTTAAATGCTATTGTCAAGAAAGAGGTAGAGTGTGTCTCAATCACACCTCTAAAAGCCGTTGAAATTTTAGGCACTATGCTAGGAGGGTACAATGTTCAGCCTCTAGTTGATGCTTTAAGTAGCGATGATAAATTTGTAGCAACCGCGGCTGCTGATGCATTGAAAAAAACTATACTCGTATATAGTTCATTTAATGATGTAGAGAAACTAGCAAAAACGAATGAATATGCCAAATCTGTTTTAGAGTCTTGGGCACAGGCTGAGTGGTTTACCTCAAAAGACCCAATTCCAAATAAAATAACAGTAGCAGTCTTAAGAGTTCCGGGAGAGACAAATACGGATGATTTAAGTCCGGCAAGCGAGGCATTTACTAGAAGTGATATACCGCTACATGCACAATGTATGTTAGAAAAGAAGCTTCCGGATGCACTTGCTAGGATAAAAGAGTTTCAATCCAAAGGGTATGATGTTGCCTATGTTGGAGATGTGGTAGGAACAGGAAGCAGTAGAAAATCAGGCATAAATTCCGTGCAATGGTGGATAGGAAAAGAGATACCGTTTGTACCAAATAAAAAAACGGGCGGATTGATACTCGGCAACACAATAGCTCCTATATTTTTCAACACGGCAGAAGATAGCGGTGCACTGCCTATAGAGGTAGATGTTTCAGCTTTTCAAACAGGTGATATTATAGATGTATATCCATATGAGGGCAAAATCCAAAAAGATGGAAAGGTAGTGGCAGAGTTTAAATTGACTCCAAATACATTGGCAGACGAATATAGAGCAGGAGGAAGAATCCCTCTTATTATCGGAAGAGGTTTAACTTCAAAAGCTAGAGAATCACTAGGCTTGGGTGCTGAGGATATATTTCAAAAGCCGGAACAACCTAAAGAGAGTGCAAAAGGATACACACAAGCACAAAAGATAGTGGGAATGGCATGTGGAGTTGATGGTGTTAGAGCCGGTATGTATATAGAACCTATCACCTCAACAGTAGGAAGTCAAGATACAACAGGACCTATGACTAGAGATGAGATAAAAGAGCTTGCCGCATTGGGATTTAATGCCGATTTGGTATTGCAAACATTTTGTCATACAGCAGCATATCCAAAACCTAGTGATGTGCAGATGCAACACACTCTTCCTGGTTTTATGACAACAAGAGGCGGGGTAAGTCTTAGACCGGGTGATGGAGTTATACACTCCTGGCTAAATCGCATGGTTTTGCCAGATACAGTTGGAACAGGTGGAGACTCTCATACTAGATTTCCTATCGGTATATCATTTCCAGCCGGAAGCGGTCTTGTGGCATTTGCAGCTGTTACGGGAAGTATGCCTTTGAATATGCCCGAATCAGTACTTGTGAGATTTAGTGGTGAACTTCAGCCGGGAATTACCCTTAGAGACCTAGTAAATGCGATACCTTATGTTGCGATACAAAAAGGTTTATTAACGGTGCCTAAAAAAGATAAGAAAAATATCTTTGCAGGAAAAGTTTTGGAGATAGAGGGTCTTCCAAACTTAAAAGCAGAGCAGGCATTTGAGCTTAGTGATGCTAGTGCAGAGAGAAGTGCTGCTGCTTGTAGTATAGCTTTGGATAAAGAGCCTGTTATCGAATACTTAAAATCAAATATTGTTCTGCTTGAATCCATGGTAGAAGCAGGTTATGAAGATGCAACTACGC
This sequence comes from Campylobacteraceae bacterium, assembly GCA_027011025.1. Taxonomy (GTDB): domain Bacteria; phylum Campylobacterota; class Campylobacteria; order Campylobacterales; family Sulfurospirillaceae; genus JAADIZ01. The sequence continues at coordinate 5,630 of JALVAU010000193.1, forward strand.
TTCAAAGAAGAGCAGATAAAATGAAAAAATGGCTAGAGAATCCTACTTTGGTAAAAGCAGATAAAGATGCACAGTATGCAGCAATCATAGATATAGATATGAATGAAATCAAAGAGCCTATCTTATGTTGTCCAAATGATCCAGATGATGTGGCAACTCTTAGTGAAATACTAGCCGATGAGAATAGACCTAAAAATATAGATGAAGTTTTTGTTGGAAGCTGTATGACAAATATCGGCCACTACAGAGCTCTAGGTGAAGTCTTAAAAGGTGAAGGGCAAGTTCCAACAAAACTATGGATAGCGCCACCTACAAAGATGGATAAAGCTGAGCTAGTAGAAGAGGGATACTACTCTATATTTGGCTCAGTTGGAGCAAGAGTAGAGATACCGGGATGCTCACTATGTATGGGGAATCAAGCCAGAGTTGCTGACAAGGCAACAGTATTTTCAACAAGCACAAGAAACTTTGACAATAGAATGGGCATGGGAGCACAAGTATATCTAGGAAGTGCCGAACTTGCAGCAGTTTGTGCACTGCTTGGAAGACTTCCAAGTGCACAAGAGTATCTCGATATTGTGCCAAAAAAACTTGATGGCAAGAGAGAAGATGTGTATAAATATCTAAACTTTAATCTTATAGAAGATTATAAACTTGCTCAATAATTTAAAAACTTTCAAAAAATAGGGCACCCATACGGTGCCCTAATCTAGGTAATTCATGTTAAAAGATAAGATAAAAAATAAAAAATCAGGTATCCTCCTTTATGGAATGACTCCACCAAAAGCAAAACATACAAAAGAGGAGTTAAAAGTCATAGCTGCTCGTCAAATTCAAAGAATTAAAGACCTCCAAATTGATGGACTTGTACTGTATGATATACAAGATGAAAGCGATAGAACAGATGAAAAAAGACCTTTTCCTTTTATCAAAACTCTAGACTCTTGCGAATATGCAAAAAACTATCTTGATAACTCTCTAAACTTTCCGGTTATTGTATATAGAGCAGTTGGAAAATATGACAAATCTGAATTTAAACAGTGGCTAAAAGAGAGAGTTGGTCGGGAGTTTTTTTCAGTTTTTGTAGGAGCTGCTAGTAAAAAAACTAAAATAACCATAGATATAAAAGAGGCTTATAGACTCAAAAAAGAGTTTGATGATGAATTGATACTTGGTGGAATTGTTATACCTGAGAGGCACACAGCCAAAAAAGATGAACATCTACGAGTTTTTTCTAAGATTGAGAATGGTTGTGAATATTTCATATCTCAAGCAGTATATGATTTTAAAGCGGCAAAAAAGTTTTTAGATGATTATGCTTCGTATGCAAGAGAAAATGGTAAAGATATGGTGCCGATAATTTTTACATTTACACCTTGTGGTTCTATAAAAACACTAGAATTTATGAAGTGGCTTGGTGTTCATATCGCTCCGGATTTAGAGAAGAAATTAAAAAATGCAGAGGATATTTTAGAAGAGTCGGTAAAAACCTCTATAAAAAAATTTGAGCTGCTTCACCGATATGCAAAGCAAAAAAATATCCCTATTGGTGCAAATGTAGAAAGTATAGCGATAAGAAAGGTAGAGATAGATGCTTCTATAGTGTTGCTAAATGAGATAAGAAAAATTATGGAAAGTGATATAATATGACAGATAGGTCGATACATAGAAAAAGAGGAAAAGCACTAGGAGTGTTTGAACTAATCGCCATAGCAGTTGGAGGTATGGTTGGTGGTGGAATTTTTACTGTTCTTGGTATCTCTGTCTCCCTAGTCGGAGCATATACCCCAGTAGCCATAGCGATAGGTGGTGTAATAGCCATGTTGGCTGCATATAACTATGTCAAGTTAGGAGTCTATTTTAAAGATGAAGGTGCGACCTACTCTTTTTATAAGAAAACTTTTCCATCAACTCCTTTTGCAGCATCTCTGATAGGCTGGTGGGTTATTTTTGGCTATATCTCGACTTTGGCTCTTTATGCTTATACTTTTTCATCATACTCTATAAGCAGCTTCTCATTTGCAAATGATGAATTGATAAGAAAAGCAATCGCAGGAGCCGTTATACTTCTTTTTACTATGATAAATATATGGAGTGTTAAAGGTATGGGAAGAGTAGAAGATTTGATGGTTTATACGAAAATGGTGATTTTAGCACTGATTTCAGTTGCCCTTATATATCATTCAGATACAACATTGCCAACCCTTTTTAAAAACAGTGACCATACTACGCTTTTTTCTATATTGATTGTATCATCTTTGACATTCGTGGCTTATGAAGGTTTTCAATTGGTTATAAATGCGGTTAATGAGATGAAAAATCCTGATAAAAATATTCCAAGGGCAATCTATGGTGCCATAGTCTTGGTGATTTTGATATATGTTATCATATCTTTAGGAGCAATCTTGTCTATGCCATTTAAAGAGATAATAGATAATAAAGAGTATGCCCTAGCATCTGGAGCAAAGGAAATAATGGGAAATATGGGAGCAAATCTAGTCATAGCCGGTGCACTTTTGGCAACAAGTAGCGCAATCAGCGGAACTCTATTTGGTTCCTCAAGACAAGTCTCTGTTATATCTGAAGATGGATATTTTCCATCATTTTTAGCAATTAGAAAAAATACCATACCGGTCTACGCTATTATATCTATGGCTACATTGTCTTTTGGCTTGATTTTAATAGGTAACTTAGAAGTTATTTTAGAGTTTGGAAGCATAACATTTATATTGGTTTCTTGGTTGATGGCATTTGCTAATTTAAAAATTAGAGACAAAACTAATTCATCTTTAGCTATAATAGTATTATCGTTAATAGGTTTGTTAATTGGAGCATCTCTTATCGTCTATTATGAAGTTAATAGTGATATAAAACAGATATATTCTACATGCATTATATACTTCATATTAACTTTGGGAGCATGGCTGTATTCCAAACTGACCTTACGCACTATATCACATCATCAGTGAGTTTTAAAACTGACGAGTACGAGGCGGTTTTGCTTTGGCATAGCTAAAGATATGTTAAAGTGAAACCAACGAAGTAATCATATGCCTTAAAACTCACCCGTAGGGCAAATAAGAAAGAGGCATATTGCTTCGTTGGAAAGCTTTCAGTATAGCTTTGGCTATGCTAAAATCTTTCCGCCTCGCACTATACCTCTTTCTTATTTGCTG
>JALVAU010000194.1 GCA_027011025.1 Campylobacteraceae bacterium
ACTTAAGAGATATAAAAACTTTGAATATAGTGGATGACTTCACAAATCAAAAGATAACTTTGAGTTTTGATACTCCGCTTGATATGAGCGCATACATACTAAGCACCATATCTCAAAGTGAAAAAGGATATGACATGGTAAATCAACAAATCTCTTTTATGCTAAGCACGGCATTTAAACAAAGTTTGGAATTATCTATAAATATAGAGGTAAGTGATGTCTAACATAAGAGTAGATCTGTTAAATAACAAATATGTCTTGATAGCCCCCGAGAGACTTCATCGTCCAGATTTTTATCAAAAAACCCCTCAAAATAGAGATACAAAAAACTGTCCTTTTTGCGAAGGTCATGAAGACATGACTCCAAGCGAGATATATGCTATCAGAGACAACCAGCCAAATACTCCGAATTGGAAAACAAGAGTAGTGCCAAACCTCTATAAGGCGGTACAGGTCGAGTTACAAAGTGACTCAAAGATGCAAGGCATGTTTGAGACTATCCAAGGAGTCGGAGCACACGAAGTCCTCATAGACTCACCCAATCACGACAGAGATATAGTCACACTTGATACTTCTCATATTGAGCTTTGGCTAAATAGCATGGTTCAAAGGCTTGAAGATTTAAAAAGAGATAGACGACTGATACATTTAAATATATTTAAAAATTATGGAGAAAATTCAGGAGCTACCCAAAGACATCCTCATACACAAATCTTAGCACTCCCTATCGTACCAAAAGATGAGCTTGATTTTTTAAAGAGAAATTTTAACTACTATAAAAAACATGGCAGAGGATTAGTCCAAGACATTATCGAAAATGAGAAAATATCCAAAGACTCTAGAGTTATAGAGGAGACGGGAGACTTTATAGCTTACTGCCCATTTGCTAGTAGTTTTCCTTTTGAGGTGACAATCGCCCCACTAAAAGGCATATCTTCACTAGAGCTTTGCAACCAAGAGGAGATATCAAATCTATCTTTTATGATTAAGACTGTTTTTGAAAAACTTCATGGACAGCTGGGTGAGTTTGACTACAATCTCTACTTTAGACTAGCTCCATTAAACAAAAATTTTGAAAACGAAGAGTATCTTCCTCATATTGAGAAAAATTTTCGCTTTACTCTTCACATAGTCCCAAGAATTTACAGGTTAGGAGGGTTTGAGCTCTCGACAAATATGACTATCAATCCTGTTGCTCCAGAAGAGTGCGCGAGGCTTTTGAGATGAGAGTCCTGTTTGCCTCTAGTGAAATCTTTCCTTATGCAAAAAGCGGAGGATTGGCTGATGTGGCAAGCTCGCTTCCAAAAGCACTATTAAAGGAAGTGGAAATACTGCGTGTTATGCCTTTTTATGGTTTTATGGATGAGTCCAAATTTGACAAATCTAGCATAAAATATAGCATAAATTTAGGGGGCATAAGCTACAAGATAGAGATTTTAAGCAGACTTGACGAAAATATCTTGACCTACTTTATAAAAGCACCACTTTTGAGCGATACACAAAATCTATATGGTGACGGTAGGGCTTATGCGAACAATGACATGAGATTTGGCATCTTTAGCAAGGCTATCTGCTCTCTTGCATCATCTCTACATGTAGAGCTTGTTCATCTAAATGACTGGCACTGTGCACTTAGTGCCTTTTGGTTGAAAAACAGTGATATAAAGACGATTTTTACCATACATAACCTCGCATATCAGGGAGTTTTTGAGGCACAAACTTTAGATAGGCTAGGCATCAGTCGCGAGCACTTTAACTTTCAAGATTTGGAATTTTGGGGCAAATGTAACTTTATGAAAGCAGGTATCAGGTATAGTGATGCTATCACAACTGTCAGCCCAACTTATGCCAAAGAGATTTTGACTCCAAAATTTGGCTGTGGATTAGATGGCTTCTTGAACTTTTATAAAGAAAAAATAAGCGGAATATTGAATGGAATAGATACGGATTTTTTCAATCCCGAAACTGATAAAGCAATTTTCAAAAACTATGATAAAGATTCACTAAAGATAAAAGAAGAGAACAAAAAAAACCTACTTAAAAAGATAAGATTAAAAGATGAAAATCTACCGCTTTTCATCATGATAAGCAGACTAGTAGAGCAAAAAGGGTTTAGTATTATCTTGGATTCACTCGATATTCTCTTAAAAGAGGAGTTAAATCTCATCATCTTAACCGAGGGAGAGAACGAATACAGAGCACCTCTTATAGAATTTGCAAAAAAGTATAAAAATTTTGAGCTACTATTTGGCTATGATGAAGACCTGTCGCACCAACTCTATGCATCGGGAGATTTTTTACTTATGCCCTCACTCTTTGAGCCTTGTGGACTTAATCAAATGATAGCCATGAGATACGGCACACTCCCCATAGTTCACAGTACCGGAGGACTAAAAGACAGCGTACACGAAAAAGCAAAAAAATGCGGAAATGGAATCGTCTTTTCAAAACCTAGTAAAAAATCTTTTATGCTAGCGATAAGAAGAGCATTGAAACTAAAAAATG
>JALVAU010000195.1 GCA_027011025.1 Campylobacteraceae bacterium
AGCCAAACACGGCAATAGAGCGGTAACTAGCAATTCTGGTAGTGCAGATATGTTAGAGGCATTGGGTATAAACCTAACACTCAAACCAGATCAACAATCCAAGATGCTTCAAGAGTGTGGTTTTGCTTTTTTATTTGCCATAAATCACCATCCGGCTATGAAATATATAATGCCTATTAGAAGAAGTTTAAACCACCGTACAATTTTCAATATTTTAGGACCACTCACAAATCCAGCAGGTGCAAAAAAGTATCTTATAGGTGTTTTTAGTGATGAATTTTTAAATAGAATCGTAGTGGGGCTCAGTATGCTAGATACTAAAAATGCTGTAGCCGTAAGTAGTAGGGACGGTATGGATGAGATAAGTATATCAGATATAACCTATGCCACTATTTTAAAAGATAACAGAACGACAGATTTTGTTATTGATCCCCAAGAATTTGGTCTTAAACTCGCACCAAAAGAGGCGATTACAGGTGGAAACGCACAAGAGAATGCGAAGATAACCTACTCTATACTCAAAGGTGAAGAGAAAGGGGCAAAACTTGATATTATTTTGCTAAATGCTGCTATGGCATTGGTAGTAGATGAAAAAGCAAGAGATATAAAAGAGGGTATCGAGATGGCAAGAGAGGTAATTGCAAATAAAAAAGCTTTTGATAAGCTTCAAGAGATAATCAAGGTTTCAAACTCTATATGATAGAAAAAATATGCTCATTAAAGGAGCTAGATAACCTAGCAGAAGAGTTGATAGAGTTTGCCAAAGATTGTAAAATTATACTACTCAGAGGTGATTTGGCAAGCGGTAAAACAACGCTTGTGCAAAAATTTTCAAAAGCTTTAGGCTTAGATGAAGAGATTACCTCTCCAACTTTTTCCATACAAAATAGTCACGATGGGAAACTGTATCATTATGATATATACCAAAATGGTGTAGATGCTTTTTTGTCATTGGGACTGCTCGAAGAGTTAGACAAAGAGGGTTTTCACCTTATAGAGTGGGGAGATGAGGAGCTAGAAAAAGTTTTTAAAGCTTATTTTATAGACTATATTACAGTCGATATAAGTAAAAATAGCCAAAATGATAGAGTATATAGGGTTGAAAAATGCATAAACTAAAAGTCGATAATTTAACAAAAACAATCAAAAAAACGGATATAATAAATGGTATTTCACTTGAGGTAAAGAGTGGGGAGATTGTTGGGCTACTAGGGCCAAACGGAGCAGGTAAAACAACTATGTTTTATATGATATGTGGAATTATATCACCAAGCAGCGGAGAGATCTATCTTGACAATAAAAATATAACAAAGATGCCCCTACACAAGAGGGCAAAGGAGGGGGTAGGGTATCTACCTCAAGAATCTAGTGTTTTTAAGGAGTTGAGTGTAGAGGAAAATATACTACTTGCTGCCCAAATTGTGTATGATGACGAAGAGGAGGCGCAACAAAGAGTTGAAAAGCTTTTGGAACTTTTAAATATAGAGCCTATAAGAAAAAGAAAAGGCATAAGTCTTAGCGGTGGAGAGAGAAGAAGGTGTGAAATAGCAAGGTCTTTGGCAAATTTCCCAAAATTTTTACTCTTAGACGAGCCTTTTGCAGGAGTTGATCCTATAGCTGTAACAGATATACAAGCGATTGTGAGAGATCTTTCAGAGTTAGATATTGGAGTTCTTATCACTGATCACAATGTTCGAGAGACACTCGGTATTTGTGATAGAGCTTATGTCATGAAAGATGGTACACTACTAGCAAGTGGAAATGCACAAGATGTGGCAAACAACAAGCTAGTAAAAACTCACTACCTTGGGGTAGATTTTAAATTTTAGCAGGGGTTGTTAGTGAAGTTAAGAGCTAGAATAGAGCAAAATACAAAACAAAAGCTATCTTCGACACTTAGGAGTTGGTTGCCTATTCTTCAGTCTGACCTAGAATCCTTGCAAGAGGTATTAGAGCCTTTTGTTCAAGAAAATCCATTTATCGAGATAAAAGCTGGAAATGAAAAAGTTGACAAGAGATTTCAAAAGAAGAATTTTTTTCAGCAAGCCTCAAGGGATTCAGTCTCTAGCGTAATAGAGGCTTTAACAATAGAAAAAAAATCTCTATATGATGTTTTGTATGAGCAGATAAATCCTCCTCTGTTTCCTACTGAAAAATCACAAAAAATAGCTTATGAAATTATAGAAAATTTAGATAACGAGGGGTACTTTCCTGTCGGTTCTGCTAAAATAATAGCTAGAAAATTGGGTGTAAATATTGAAGGAGTTGAGAAAATAAGAAAAAGATTTTCAAATCTATCTCCGGGGGGTGTAGGCGCCCTTGACTTTAAGGAGTCTTTTTTATTTCAGTTGGATGAATTTGATATAGATGATAACCTGTATGATTTTTTGCTGATTTTAATTAAAAATTTTGAATCAATAGAGTCTTATGCGAAACACCCACTCTTTAACCAAGCCCTGAAAGTTATAAAAAAATTTAAGAATCCCCCTGCTATAGAG
>JALVAU010000196.1 GCA_027011025.1 Campylobacteraceae bacterium
GATTTTAGTACACTTAAGGCTTCCTCCCAAGGTGTGGTTTGTCGGTGTTGGCGGGCTATTTGGTTACCATTTTTTCTATTTTTTAGCACTGCAAAATGCGCCTGCTGTTGAGGCAAATTTGATCAATTATCTTTGGCCTTTGTTTATAGTCTTATTTAGTGCTTTTTTACCCGGTATTAAACTTAGGTGGTTTCATATTTTAGGTGTTGCTCTTGGGTTTAGTGGTGTTGTGGTATTGCTTGGAGTAAAAGGTGGTTTTAGTTTTGACTATCAGTATGCAAGAGGCTATTTTTATGCTTTTGTTTGTGCCTTGGTTTGGTCATCATACTCTGTGCTGTCTAGGTATTTTGGCAAGGTTCCAACAAGTGCGGTAGGAGGATTTTGTGGGGTAACTGCTATTTTAGCATTTGTATGTCACTTTCTGTTTGAAACTACTGTAATTCCCGATTTTAGTTCATTTGTGGCTATCATCATCTTAGGACTCGGTCCTGTCGGAGGCGCTTTTTTTCTTTGGGATTATGGTATCAAAAAAGGAGATATACAGATGTTAGGGACAGTGTCATACTTGACACCTTTGCTTTCAACTCTTCTTTTGATAGCTTTAGGCTTATCAAACTCAAGTCTAGCGATATGGGTAGCATGCTTTTTGATAGTCTTGGGCTCTATCGTAGCATCATTGCCACTATTTAAAAAGTTCATAGTCAACTACTTTGCTAAGAGTATTTAACTCTTTTAATTTTTGTATTAATTTTAAATGTGTTGGATTTGTGGCATATATGTTCAAATCATCTTTTGATTCAAAATCAGCTATCAAAGCTATGTCATAAGCTCTCTCTTCAGGACTGAAGTTTAACCCAACTTCCATATTTTTCAAAACACTTATACTCTCCCTTAGTGAGAGTATTTCCTGTTTTATTTTCTGCTTCAACTCATCATCACAGTTTGGTATCTTTAAAAATACTATGTGTCTTATCATAGCTTCTCCTTTGCTTTTTTATAGTCATCAGGTCTATTTAGATTCATAAAAGGGTCATTTTTGTCAAAGTTGATATATTTTGTATCAACTCTTTGAAGTAAATTTTTTATTTTGTGGTTGTTTTGTAAAATCTGCTCTCTTAAAACTTTTAAAATTTTAGGTGAATATATAGCACAAAGTTGGTGTGAGCCAAAAGGAGATCTTGCCACAACACAGTCATGTCCATCAAAATTTTCATAAAGTTTTCTATATATATCTTTAGTTACAAAAGGGGTATCTACACTTAGCAGAGCAACATCTGTTTTTAGTTTTTTTAGTATGCTATATAGTGCTATGAGAGGTGAAAACTCCCTAAACTCTTCTAAGTCTTCTATAAAAGAGGCTTTGAACTCAAACTTATCCCTGTTTTTACAGCTTACATGTAGGCTTTTAAACCAAGGAGAGACTCTTTGGAGTTGATATTGGGTTAGTGTATCGTAGCCACCAAAGGGGAGCAGTGCTTTGTCTCTCCCCATTCTAGAGCTTTTTCCTCCGGCAACTATGATGCAAGGCAGAGGCAGAATCATAGAGCCTTTGGGTTTGCTATTTTTCCCTCGATTGCACTAGCTGCTGCTACTGCTGAGTTTGCAAGATAGATTTTACTGCTTCTATCTCCCATTCTACCTACAAAATTCCTGTTTGTAGTAGATATACAGACTTCATCTTTGCCGAGTATGCCCATGTATCCACCCAAACATGCTCCACATGTTGGGTTTGAAAAGAGTGCCCCAGCTTCTATAAATATCTCTACTAGCCCCTCTTTTTGTGCTTGAAGAGAGATCTTTTGCGTAGCAGGAGTTATGATAAGCCTAGTCTTTCTAGCCACCTTTTTACCTTTTAAGATTTTAGCAGCAATTCTTAAATCTTCCAATCTTCCATTTGTACAACTTCCTATAAAGACTTGATCTACTGCTATATCATCACTGACTGCTTTGCTTAGAGGCTTTCCATTTGACGGAAGGCTAGGGTATGCAATCATAGGCTCAAGCTTCGACACATCTACATGTATAGTCTGCACATAAGAGGCATCATCGTCAGAGTAAAACTCTTTTGGCTCTCTTGCGAGTTCTTTATCTGCTAGAAACTCTCTAGTGATGTCATCAACTGCTATTATTCCATTTTTTGCTCCGGCCTCTATCGCCATGTTGCATAGGCTAAATCTGTCATCCATACTAAGATACCCAATGGTGTCTCCGGTAAATTCCAAAGTTTTATATAGTGCCCCATCAACTCCGAGTTGACGAATTACCTCCAAAATCAAATCTTTTCCATAGATTAATTCTCCGGGTTTCCCGCTAAATACAACCTTTATGGCTTGAGGTACTTTAAACCAATTTCCCCCTGTGATGAGTGCAAAGGATATATCGGTAGAGCCCATACCGGTAGAGAAGGCTCCGAGTGCTCCGTGAGTACATGTATGGCTATCAGCTCCTATGATGACATCACCGGGAACGACAAGCCCTTTTTCAGGGAGGAGCGCATGTTCTATGCCCATATCTTTTTCATCAAAAAAGTGTTTTAGATTGTGTTTATATGCAAAATCACGACTGATTTTTGCCTGATTTGCACTTGCTATATCTTTTGCCGGAATGAAATGATCCATGACAATAGAGAAACCATCTGGATTTGCCAGCTTCTCTACTCCACTATCTTCAAAAGCTTTTATAGATATAGGGGTTGTTATATCATTCCCTATAACCATATCTATATTTGAGCGGATAATCTCACCGGCATACACTTTGCGTCCCACATGGTCACTAAATATCTTCTCTGTTATTGTTTGTGGCATAAAAATCCTTTTTTGGCTATATTATTACTCCACCAAATAATATCCTGAATATTTGATGTAGTGATTTTGTTCATAATCAAGGCGGATTTTCGCAGGACTAGCCATAGCTAATTCAAGAAAATCCAACGCAGAGTATGGACAAAAGCACTACACCCTTCGAGAAGAGCGATATGTGGCAATCTGCACACAAAAAAATCTTTGAATTAGCTACTGCTAGTCCTACAGATTTTTTTGTGTACATCTCCCACATCTCTTCTCTCAAATATTTGGGATATTGTTTGGTGGAGTAATAAGTAGTGCTATTTTATCAAAAAACTATTTAAGGTATCTTTGGAGCCATAATTTTTTCTCCTATAAAGCCATAATTTGCACCAACTCTTGCTAGTGGGTTAAAGTCGATATAGAGTTTTTTGCTATCGGTTATGATTTTATTTTTAACAAATAGTTTTTTTATCTCTAGGATTATCGGTATGGTTTTACTCCCTTTTAGATCTATCTCTTCATAAAAATCACAAAAATATGCCACGGGTGAACCCTCTATCATGGGAGGAAAATTCTCTTCTATTTTGTTTAATTTTATATCAAACTCTTTGGCTTCGCTTATATTTTTGTCTAGCTCTTTGGAGCTAAAATGTAGCTTTTCTAGTTGATTTTCTCCTGCTATACATATGGTGCATTTTTTTGTTTTTCTTATGTTTCTTAGGGTATCTTTTGGCTCTTTGTTGCTTTTGTGTCCGATTGAGACTATCAGTGTGGGAGGGTTTGAGCTAAGTGGCGTGAAGTAGCTAAAGGGTGCAACATTGATTTGGGTATCTTGTGTTACTATCCAAGCTATCGGCCTTGGTACTGCTGTTTGAGCTGTTAGTTTGTATCTTGTAGGTGAGTCTAGCTCTTCAAAATCAAATATCATAAAATCTCCTTATATAATAGTGGTAATTTAAACAAATCTAACGAAGAAGTTAAGTCGTTGTCTTTATGCTATTTCTTGGTTAGGTGCTTAGTCGGTACGACAATAATGGTATAATAATACCATAAAAAGGAAATATATGAGAAGGTATGAGTTAGTACAGATTGCGGATTATTTGAAAAATTTTAGAAAGATAAGTGCTATACGAAGGGTGGAAGACAATACCATAAATATAGTTTTCGACAGACAAAAGTCTCTCTTTTTTGATTTCAGAAGGGGGGATTCGCATATCTTTATCAAGGACGATTTTACAAGAGCAAAGATATATAAAGCACCATTTGATGTGATACTCACAAAAAGATTTACAAACTCAAATATACAGAGTATCAAAGTTCTAAAAGATGATAGAATTTTGCAAATAGGTGTTGTTTCAAATTCAAAATACAGATCAGATGAAACACTCTTGCAGATGGAGTTTACGGGAAAAAATACAAATATAATTATTTTAGATAACAATGGAATTATTCTTGAGGCTCTTAGGCATATAGATATATCCTCCTCTTATAGAGAGGTAAAGGTGGGAATTGCTCTAAAATCTCTACATGTGGAGCAAAAATTTTTGCCAAAAGAGAGTAAAAAGATAGAAGATATAGAGTTATTTTTAGAAGATGAGTACAACAAAAGAGCACAAAAGAGCCTTGTTTCTATAAAAAAACAAAAAATAGCAACTATTCAAAAGAGGGTAAAAAAACTCCAAAAACTTCTTGATGGGCTAGATAGTGAAGAGAAGTTGATAAGTAAAAGCGAGACTTACAGTTTGTGGGGTGCTTTGATTTTTAGTAATCTTGATAAGATAAAGGGGTATAAAAAAGAGATTAGTCTTGATGATTTTGAGGGAAACAGTATAAAAATAATCCTTCCAAAAGAGGCAAGAAGCGGGGCGGAAGCTGGAAATATCCTTTTTGAAGCATCAAAAAAACTAAAAAGAAAAGCAAAATCACTGCATATAGAGAGGGAGAGTCTTTGTGGCAAGATAGAGTTTTTCAAAAAATTACAAAATGCGATAGACAGAGCCGATAGTGAGATGGAGATAAATATACTCTATCCAAAACAGAAGCACTCGAAAAAAGCCAAGGGAAAACAGGTCTCTTATGAGAGTTTTTATATAGAGGGTTTCAAAGTGATGCTTGGGAAAAACGAGAAAGGTAACATAGAGCTCCTGAGGGAGGCAAAAAAAAGGGATATTTGGCTACACTTAAAAGATATACCCTCAAGTCATGTTATAATAAGAACAGATAAGCAAAATATACCAACAAATGTACTAGAGTTTGCCTCAAAACTCTGTGCAGAATTTAGTACGACTCAAAAAGGAGTATATTTGGTCGATTATACCCCTAGGAGAAATGTAAAGATGAGTGAAGGTGCACATGTAAACTATGTGGACTATAAAACGATGAGTGTAAGTATTTAAGGATTTTGATATGGCAATAGGTCCCGTTGGTGCAGTGGCATACGCAAATCAAGCGATGCCTGCTCAAACCAAGATGCAATCAAATTTTCAAAATAGATTAGATATGCAAAATGGTGCAGCTATGGCAATGCAAGATGCAGATAAGGAAGAGATAGCAGATGTGAGACCAACTGAAGAGACTTACAAGATTGATCCTGATCATGAGCATGAAAAAAAGAGAAGGGAGGAAGAACAAAAAAAAGAGAAAAAAAATTCTCAAAATAAAGAAGATGCAGAAGAAGAGGAAAATAACAGTACTGCCGGCCCCAAACATTTGGATATAAAAGCTTAATATAAGGATAAACTCACACTACATACGATAAAATACGAAAAATTATTGGAAACGCCTATGGAATTTAAGAAAATATTTGTATCTCACAAAGAGAGGATACTCACTTCGATAGCATTAGTATTGGTTGCTTTAGTTGTGGCAGTTGTTGACAATACTCTTCTTACATGGTTGGTTTTAGGTGCTATATATCTAGTCTCTTTTTATGAAGCCATGAATCTTTTTGGGATTAAAGAAAAAAAATACCTAGTCTATGCTTTAGCTCTTTGGCTTGCCGCTTTTATATATCCAAATCCAGATGATCTTTTTTATCTTGTTATTATTATATTTTTATCTATCATGGTTCATAAAAAAGATGTCAATTACCATATTTTGGCTCCGTTTTTCTACCCTACACTATCTATGCTTTTTCTATTTGCCTTGTATAAAGACTTTGGTATGGGTACGATTGTGTGGTTGGTAGTGATTATTGCCGGAGCAGATATAGGAGCTTATGTTACAGGTAAGAGTATAGGGAAAACTCTATTTTCAAAAACATCTCCAAATAAGACTTGGGAAGGAGTGATAGGAGGTATTTTGGTAGCAACTATTCTAGGCTCTATCGTCGGACTCGGAAGTGTCGAGCTAAATATTTCGCTACTCGTCTCTTTTCTTGTTGCCTTGTCATCTGTTTGGGGTGATTTGTTTGAGAGTTATCTCAAAAGAGAAGCCGGTGTGAAAGATAGCGGTGCAATTTTTCCAGGTCACGGAGGTATGCTTGATAGGCTAGATGGTTATCTCTTTGGTTCTGTAGTTATGACAGTACTTCTTAGGGGCTTACTTTAGATGATATTGCTTGGTTCTACAGGCTCTATCGGTGTAAATACACTTAAATTAGCAAAAAAATTTGCTCTACATGTAGAGACTCTAGTCGCAGGGAAAAATATAGATCTTTTAAACACGCAGATAGAAGAATTTCACCCAAAGTATGTCTGTGTCAGCGAAAAAGACTCAAAAGATAGAGTAAAACATGATAGAGTTTTTGTTGGAGCGGAGGGGATTTTAGAGGTTATAAGTAGAAGCCAAAGTGATTTGGTAGTAAATGCCCTTGTTGGATTTGCAGGTTTAGCACCCTCTGTAAAAACCCAAGAGTTAGGCAAAAAGTTAGCTTTGGCAAACAAAGAGTCTTTGGTCGTTGCGGGAAATCTGTTGGACACTGATAAAATCATACCCATAGATAGTGAACATTTTGGTCTAAAGTATCTTTTAAATGGTAAAAAAGTGGCATCAATGACGATAACTGCGAGTGGTGGTTCCTTTCGAGATGTGCCTCTTGAAAAACTCTCCGGTATGAGTGTAGCCCAAGCCCTTAATCATCCAAACTGGTCTATGGGTAAAAAAATCACGATAGACAGTGCAACTATGACAAATAAAATTTTTGAGCTTTTAGAGGCAAAGTGGCTCTATGGGTGTCAAAATTTAGATGCCATCATAGAGACAAAATCCATCATCCATGCTTTTGTCAGCTTTATAGACGGCAGTACAACGGCACACTTTGCAAATGCAGATATGAAACTTCCTATCTCCTTTGCGCTGAAGGGCGATATCCAAGAGGAGATATTGCCGCATGTAAACTTATTGGAAATTGGAAATTTAGAATTTAGAGAGATAGAAGAGGCGAGATATCCTATGTGGGAGTTAAGGGAAGATATACTCAAAAACCCTCAACTTGGAGTTGTATTAAATGCCGCAAATGAGATCAGTGTGGCAAAATTTTTGAATAATGAGATAAATATACTCGATATTGCGAAGATAAATAAAAAAGCATACAGCTATTTTGAGGCTGTCAAGCCCATAAATCTGGATGATATTTTTGAGATAGATAAAGAAGTAAGAAAATTTTCTAAAGGAGACTTATGAGTAAAACAGACTATAATTTTCGTCTAAGAGACAGTGTAGTTGGTTTGCAGTTTTTGTTTGTGGCATTTGGTGCTTTGGTTCTTGTTCCAATTTTGACAGGACTTGACCCTAATGTTGCTCTTTTCACAGCGGGTTTAGGAACACTTTTGTTCCAGGTTATCAATAGAAAAACCGTACCCCCTATCTTTTTGGCTTCCTCATTTGCCTTTATAGCACCTATCATATATGGTGTAAAAACATGGGGAATTGCAGGAACTATGTCAGGACTTGCTGCAGCCGGACTTTTGTATGTGGTTTTGAGTTTTGCTATAAGAATTTATGGTTCAAACTTTATACATAAGCTTCTGCCGGCAGTTGTAGTTGGACCGGTTATTATGACAATAGGTTTGATACTCTCTCCTGTGGCAGTTCATATGGCGATGGGTCAAACAGGTGATGGATCTGCTGTTTTGGTTCCATTTGATAAAGCAATAGTCATATCTATGATTTCATTAGCAACTACTCTGTTAGTCTCTTTGCTTGGTAAAGGTGTGTTTAGATTATTGCCTATTTTATCGGGAATTGTGGTTGGTTATATGGTCTCTTTGATGTATGGGATAGTGAGTTTTGATGCTGTTTCTAAAGCTGCTTGGTTTACTGTGCCTCATTTTGTAGCACCGCAGCTTAATTGGCAAGCTATCTTGTATATAGTTCCTATAGCTATCGCTCCGGCAGTTGAACATATTGGAGATATTCTAGCCATTAGCCGAGTAACAAAGAAAGATTATCTAAAAGAGCCAGGGTTAAAAAATACACTCTTAGGTGATGGGTTGGCAACGAGCTTGGCCGCATGCTTTGGTGGCCCGCCAAATACAACTTATTCAGAAGTTACAGGAGCTGTCACTATCACAAAGGCTTATAATCCTGCCATAATGACATGGGCAGCAATTTTTGCCATAATTTTGGCATTTGTTGGGAAGTTAGGTGGCCTCTTGGCAACTATACCGGTGCCTGTGATGGGTGGAATTATGCTTCTGCTTTTTGGTATAATAGCATCTATCGGAATGGGAACACTGATAAAAGAGAAGGCAGATTTGGAAGATCCAAGAAATATGATCATAGTCTCCATGATTTTAGTTTTTGCTATTGGGGGCTTTACATTTGATTTTGGTGGAGTCGCTTTTAGTGGCATAGGACTTGGGGCAATTGTCGGGATATTTTTAAATTTAGTGTTACCAAAGACGAAACATTTAGAGGGTTATTAGGAGATAGAATATGAAGCAACACACCAGCGGCGGACTTATAAAATTATTGATGTTTTTGTCTGTTGCTGGGTTTATTGTTATCACGCTAATGTTGAT
>JALVAU010000197.1 GCA_027011025.1 Campylobacteraceae bacterium
CACTAAAGCCAAATATGTCTATCTTTTTTTCTATTGCGTTTTTTGTAAATTCTTCTATATTCCCTGTTGCATGGTTGCATAAAGGTGTGTGATTATGTAAGTCAATTATCATTATTTTCCTTTTAAAGTAAAATTATATGAAAAATTCTATATAATATTGATAAAACTCAATTTAGAGGAGAAACTTATGACGCAAGAAGAGCTTGATGCATTGATGGCTGGAGGCTTGGACGATTTAGACGATAACGACAACAAAGAAGAATCAATACAAGAGGAATCTGCAGAAGAGGAAACCACGGAAGGTAGTGTAGAAGTTCAAGAGCCTGCTGATGAAGAGATAGGCAAGGCAATTAAAGATGATATAGAAAATGGTAAAGAGGCAGATGTGCAAGAAGAAGATGGTCAAAATTATAGAGCAGACGCAAATATGGCTTGGCCACCACCACCACCTACGGATGATCATAAGATGGTTACTCAGCTAGATGATGTAACCAAGGATTCTGAAGTAAAAGCTACACAGATTTTTGATAAGCTAGATGAGATTAATAATATCTTAATGGAGATGGAGTCTGATATAGAGGTGGTTTCTAGTACTGTTGGCGAAAATATAGCTCTTTTTGAAAAATTAGTGCAAAAATTTCCTAATATAAAGCAGTTTAAAGATGTATTGCAGATTAATCTTGAATCAAAAGAGAAGTTAGAGACTATGACTAGTAGTGCTCAAATGGGTGAGGATGAAGTAATGATGGCTATGGATATTATGCAGTATCAAGATATTCATAGGCAAAAAATTGAGAGAGTCATAAATGTAATGAGAGCACTCTCTAAATATATAAGCCTTCTTTTTGAGGGTAGTATTGATGATGATAAAAGGGTTAGTTCAGCTGTTCATATCCATGGAGATGAAAATACTGAAGATTTAGTTACAACAGATGATATAGAAGCAATAATAGAAAGTTTAGGTAAAAAGAAATAGATGAATAGAGTAGAACTTCTATCTCCAGCAGGCAATTTTGAAAAATTAAAAATAGCGCTTGCTTATGGAGCAGATGCAGTATATGCGGGTGTTAGCCATTTTTCTTTGAGACTTAGAAGCGGAAAAGAGTTTACTTATGAGAGCTTTGAAGAAGCTATCAAGTATACACACTCTTTGGGTAAGAAGATATATGTAACTGTAAATGGATTTCCATTTAATTCACAAATTGAACTCTTACGAAAACATATACAAAAAGTTGCTTTAATGAGTCCAGATGCTTTTATAGTGGCTGCACCCGGTGTTATAAAGCTCGTTAGAGAGATTGCTCCTGATACTCCTATCCATCTCTCGACACAGGCAAATGTTTTGAGTTATCTTGATGCTCAGGTTTATTGGGATTTGGGGGTAAAGAGGATAATCGCAGCAAGAGAAGTTAGCCTAAAGGATTTGCAAAAGATAAAAGAGCATTTGCCAAATTTAGAATTAGAGGTATTTGTTCATGGTTCTATGTGTTTTGCATATAGTGGAAGATGTCTCATAAGTTCTCTTCAAAGCGGTAGGGTTTCAAATCGTGGAAGTTGTGCAAATGATTGTAGATTTCCATATACAATGTATGCAAAAAATGAAGAGAGTGGCACACTATTTAAGGTGGAACAGAGCGAAGAGGGAACACATATAATGAATGCAAAGGACCTAAACCTAAGTTCGCATATAGATACTATTTTAAATAGCGGAGTAATTGATTCTCTAAAAATTGAAGGTAGGACAAAAAGCACATATTATGTGGGAATTACGACAAAAACATACGCAAAAGCTATAGATGATTTTTATATGCAGAAATTTGATGCTTCTAAGTATGAAAATGAATTAAATACCACCAAAAACAGAGGTTTTAATGATGGATACCTTGTAAAGAGACCATTTGAGAAGAGCGGTACTCAGAATTTGGAAGATTCTATAAGTGAGGGCACACATCAAGTGTGTGCTATGGTAAATGAAGATGGAAAAGGATGCTTGTCAAAGGATAAGTTAGAGCCAAATGTTATGTATGAGCTGGTTTTGCCAGATGAAAATATAGAAGAGATAGAGAATGAATTTGGTAGGATTTTTAAAAAAGAGATGAAGTGGTATATAGAGTTTAAAAAACTGCAAAGTGAAAAAGGCAAGGTATATAGCTCTATTCACAGCGGAAACACAAATGCTATAATATTACCAAGCAAATTACCAGCTTTCACATTTTTAAGAAGAGAACTTTAATAAAGTAAGCTTTCTGACCGCAAGGTCTAGCTTCAGTAGCGCGTGAATTTACAAGGAATTCACTTCCTTGTGAAGATGACAATAAAAATAGAGGCTTTCTGACCGCAAGGTCTAGCTTCAGTAGCGCGTGAATTTACAAGGAATTCACTTCCTTGTGAAGATGACAATAAAAATAGAGGCTTTCTGACCGCAAGGTCTAGCTTCAGTAGCGCGTGAATTTATAAGGAATTCACTTCCTTGTAAAGATGACAATAAAAATAG
>JALVAU010000198.1 GCA_027011025.1 Campylobacteraceae bacterium
GTGGTAAATATTGTCGATTTTAATAAGTAAAATGATATTTTTATCGTCAAATTTTAGTATTGTAGGAAAAAATTCCTACAATACTAATAAAATTAACATGAATATGTTGATTTAAACTCAAATGCTGTTGGTCTGCCTTCATCTGGCCAAACCTGTGTTTCAAACTTGTAGTGTTTATATGTGCTTATGAATTCATCGCTCATTACTGATTTTAGATAGTCTTGATCTTTTAAGAGTGCTTCTAATGCTTCTCTTAATGTATGAGGCATTTGAGCAATTCCTTTTTCTCTGATTTCATCAAGACTTAACTCAAATAGATCTTCATCCATTGGGCCAACAGGTTCTGTTTTATTTGCTATACCGTCAAGCCCAGCTAGAAGTAGTGCTGTAAAAGCAAGATATGGGCAGGCAGTTGAGTCTGGAAATCTCATCTCAGCACGAACTGATTTTTCATTTGAACCGTAAGGAATACGACAACTTGCACTTCTATTTTGTGAAGAGTAGGTGAGGATTGAAGGAGCTTCAAATCCCGGAATCAATCTCTTATAAGAGTTTGTACTTGCATTTGTAAATGCAGCAACACTTTGGGCATGCTTTAAAACCCCTCCTATATAGTATCTAGCAGTATCACTTAGATTTGCATACTCTCCAGCTTTAAAAAATGTATTTTTACCATCTTTCCAGATAGACTGATGTACATGCATACCATTTCCATTGTCGCCATAAAGTGGTTTAGGCATAAATGTTGCAGTTTTACCATTTAAATGGGCTACCATTTTTACTACATATTTGTATATTTGTACATTATCGGCTGCCTCTACAAGTGTGCCGAATTTCACACCTATCTCGCCTTGAGCTTGTGCAACTTCATGATGAACAACAAATGTCTCTAATCCAACTTGTTCCAAAACTTGAACCATCTCAGCTCTTAAGTCAACCATGGAATCAGTTGGTTGACAAGGGAAGTATCCACCTTTTGTTCTTGGTCTATGACCTGTGTTAAAACCATCAGGATAAGATTTGCTATCGCTCCACTCGCCCTCTTCAGAGTCAACCTCATAGTATGCACAGTTGATTTCATCTTTTATCTTTACATCATCAAAGATAAAAAACTCATTTTCAGGTCCAAAATAAGCTACATCACCAACACCGGTTTCACTTAGATACTTTAGTGCTTTTTTAGCTATACTTCTAGGACATTTTTCATATAATTCACCTTTGTATATATCATAAACATCACAAAAAACGATGATCGTTGGATCTGCTGTAAAAGGGTCCAAGAAAGCAGACTCTGCCTCTGGCATAAGAATCATATCTGATTTATTGATTGGTTGCCATGCATCTATGCTTGAACCATCAAATGGAATACCGTTTTTAAATGAATCTGCATCGATTGATGGCATTGTATAAGAGAGATGGTGCCAAGCTCCTTTGATATCTGTAAAACGAAAATCAACGAACTCTACTTCATTCTCTTTACAATACTCAAAAAACTCCTCTATACTATTGACAAATTTACCCATATTAACTCCTTGACTAATTTTTGTATCATTCTATCTAAATTTTTTATATAATTTACTTTTAAGCTGATTAAAAATTAACCATTACTCTCTCTTTTTTTCTAAAAACTGCACATTTTTTATATCCAAAAGATTTTGCATATTTCATCACCTCATCTCTTTTATACCCTATATCATCTGTTTTATGTGCATCTGAACTAAAAGTTATAGGTATGTCAAATTCTACTAGCAGTTCCATGATTTGAGGTGATGGGTATATCTCCTTTGCGGGTTTTCTAAGCCCCGCACTGTTTAATTCTACCACCATATTTGATTTTTTTATCTCTTTGATACTATTTTTTGCTATGAGTCTTATATCTTTTTTTGGAAGAAATCTAAAAACTTTGATAAGATCTATATGTCCAACAATTTCAAAAAGCTGACTCTTTGCCATCTCTTTAAGTGCTCTAAAATACTCTTCCCATATCTCATCTATATCTCTGTTTTGATACTCCCCTATAAATTCTGGATTATCAAAACCCCATCTATTTAAAAAGTGAATAGAACCTATGAGATAGTCCACATCTGAATTTAAAACTCTCTCATCCAAGTATCCATCAAGATAATCAACTTCATATCCTAATAGTAGCTCTATTTTGTCAATATATTTTTTCTTTACATGTAGAACATCTTTTTCATATGCACTCATTTGGGAAAAGCTCATGCGGTATTTTTCATCAAATTTCATAGGAGCATGGTCACAAAAACCAAATATATCTATCTTTTTTTCTATTGCATTTTTTGTAAATTCTTCTATACTCCCTTTTGCATGATTGCATAAAGGCGTGTGATTATGTAAGTCAACTATCATTATTTTTTCCTTTTAAAGTAAAATTATATGAAAAGTTCTATATAATAATGATAAAACTCATTTAGAGGAGAAAAATTATGACACAAGAAGAGCTGGATGCATTGATGGCCGGGGA
>JALVAU010000199.1 GCA_027011025.1 Campylobacteraceae bacterium
TATACTTGAAGCACTTGCCAATAAGCTAAATGATGTGCTGTTAGAGGAGAAAATATATAGAATAGCAAGTGATGAATTTGGTATTTTACTGGATAAAAAATTGAGATTTTATGAACTTGATAGATATCTAAGAGATATAGTTGAGAGATTATCACACTTGAGTTTTGCATATGCTGACACTAAAATATTTGTTAATTTAACTTTTGCAAGTGCATCTACTAATAATGTGGAAAATATCTTTTCAAAAGTAAACATGGCTTTAAAATATGCAAAAGAAAAACTGTTGGATTATCACATTTACGAAGATAGCATGGATATGGGCAACGAATATGAGAAAAATCTAAAATTTGCTACAAAGATCCGCAATGCCCTAGATGACTCAAGATTGATACCATATTTCCAACCAATATTGGATAACGAAACTGATAAAATAGTTAAATACGAAGCCTTGTCTAGATTGATGGATGATGAGGGTATAGTGCATGCTCCACAAAATTTTATACCTGCTGCAAAAAAAATAAAAGTATATGACAAGATAACAAAAACTATAATCTCTAAGACATTTGAAGTCTTTAAAGAGTTGGATTATGAATTTAGTATAAATCTATCATTTGATGATATAGTAAACCATGATATCTATAACTTTATATTAGAGATAATGCAAAATTCAAATATGGGAGGCAGAGTTACTTTTGAACTACTAGAGTCTGAAAAAGTAGATGATTTTGAAAAAATTATACAGTTTTTTGCAGAGATTAGAAGATATGGTTGCAAGATAGCTATTGATGATTTTGGTAGCGGTTTTTCAAATTTCTCTTATCTTACAAAAATAAACCCTGACTTTATCAAGATAGACGGCTCTTTGATAAAAAATATCGATATAGATAAGAACTCTTATATTGTTGTAGAGACAATAGTGGAGTTTGCAAAAAAGATGGGTATAAAAACAGTTGCGGAGTATGTACACTCTAGCACGGTACTCTCGATTGTGAAAAAGATAGGTATCGACTATTCACAAGGATATTTTGTTGATAAACCTATGCCTACTATAGAAGTCTAATCTGATATTAACTTCATTTTGCTACAATTCCCTAAAAATATAAGGTAATCTATGTTATTGATGATAAGTGCGATATATACTATTTACACTCTCATAAAATTTTATGCAGCTGTTATGGAGGTGGGCTTTATAGTAAAAGCTAAAAAAACAGAGGCTATAATTCTTGGACCAGCCAATTTTATAAAAGCGGCAAATTATAAGATAGCAAGTTTGAAGATGGACTTGGTGAGTATATTATACGATCTGTTGATCTTTATCTGGTGGATAGGTTATGGTTTGAATATGCTTGAAAATCAAATATCTATAGGAGATGAGATACTCAAATCCGTAGTTTTTATTGATCTGTTTATAGTTATAAATTATCTGTTTTCTCTCCCCTTTGATCTATATAAAACTTTTTCCCTAGATAAAGAGTATGGATTTTCAAATATAGATGCTAAAACTTACTTGATGGATCAGATAAAATCTGGAGTTCTGTTTTTAGTTTTTGGTTCACTCGTAGTAGCTCTGTTGTCTTGGATAATATTAAATTTTGCTAATTGGTGGATATGGGGATTTGTGATGATTTTTGTCATAATTCTTTTTATAAATATGATTTATCCGACTCTAATCGCTCCGATATTTAATAAATTTACCCCTTTGGAAAATGATGAGCTAAGAGCCTCTATCGAAGATTTGCTAAAAAAAGCGGGCTTAAAGAGTAGCGGAGTCTTTAGTTTAGATGCAAGCAAGAGAGATAGTAGATTAAATGCCTATTTTGGTGGACTTGGTAAGTCAAAAAGAGTGGTTTTGTTTGATACACTTATAAAAAAGTTGGATAAAAATGAGCTTCTAGCAGTCTTGGGTCATGAACTAGGTCATTTTAAGCACAAAGATATACTTAAAAATATACTATCAAGTGGTTTGATGCTCTTTATTATGTTTGCTATATTTGGCAATCTACCAAAAGATCTTTTTTTAGATCTGGGGTTAAGTAATGGGGTATATATGAATATTATCTTTTTTCTACTTTTTTCACCTGTTCTATCATTTGTTTTTATGCCAATTTTTGGAATGATAAGCAGAAAAAACGAGTATGCTGCCGATGAATATGGAAGTGAGTGTCAAAGTAAGGAGGCGCTGAGTTCTGCTTTGATGAAACTTGCAAATGAAAACAGAAGTTTCCCTCTCTCGCACCCATTGACTATCTTTTTATATTTTACTCATCCGCCACTGGTTGAAAGACTCAGAAGATTGGGTGTAGAGATAAAAGCTAACAAAGAGTGCATGGAAGAGAATTGCCAAGCATAAGAGAGATATTGAGGGATAGTGCTAAAAGACTTGAAAATGTAGCACAAAATCCCTATAAAGAGGCGAGTTTACTTCTATCTTCTTTTCTACATGTAGAGCCTATTTGGCTCATAAGTCATGATGAAGATA